>CAZNHG010000335.1:0-3558 GCA_964572555.1 uncultured Devosiaceae bacterium
TTGCGGAATCGCCATGACAATTCGCAATCTGGAACCGGTTTTTCATCCCGCCTCGATCGCGGTTATCGGCGCATCGCAGCGCCCCGGATCGGTGGGCAAGGTCGTCATCGACAATATCCTCGTGGGCGGCTTTTCCGGAAAGGTCTGGCCGGTCAACCCCCGGCATGGTTCCGTCGCGGATCTGTTTTGCTATGCGCGGGTCGCCGACCTGCCGGAAGCGCCCGACCTCGCGATCATTGCAACGCCTGCCCGGACCGTTCCCGGCCTGATCGCCGAACTTGGCGCGCGGGGAACGCGGGCCGCAATCGTGCTGACGGCCGGGCTGACCGAGGAGAACGGTCTGCGCCAGAAGATGCTGGATGCTGCCCGGCCCTATCTTCTCAGGATCGTCGGGCCGAACACGCTGGGGCTGCTCAATCCGCGCCTCGGGCTCAATGCCAGCTTTTCGCATGTGGCCCCTGCCAGCGGACGGCTGGCGCTCCTGTCGCAATCGGGTGCGATCGCCACGGCGCTGATCGACTGGGCCGCCGACCAGGAGATCGGCTTTTCCCATATCCTGTCGCTGGGCGATATGGCCGACGTCGATGTGGGGGATTGCCTGGACATGCTTGCCGGGGACGGCGGGACATCGGCCATCCTGATGTATCTCGAGTCCATTCCCGAGCCGCGCAAGTTTCTCTCGGCGGCGCGGGCCGCCGCGCGGCTCAAGCCCGTGATCGCCATCAAGTCGGGCCGGCACGAAGCGGCCGCGAAAGCGGCGGCGACGCACACGGGTGCTCTGGCAGGGGCCGACCGGGTCGTGGACGCTGCGCTGCACCGCGCGGGCGTGCTGCGCGTGCGCGACCTTGGCGAGTTGTTCCTGGGCGCCGAGACGCTCGCGCATTATCGTGCGCTCGAGCGGGCACGTGTCGCCATCGTCACCAATGGCGGCGGCGCGGGTGTTCTCGCCGTCGATCAGCTTTCCGATGCGCATAGCGAGATTGCCACGCTTTCCGGGCAGACCTGCGCCAGGCTGGATGCCGTGCTGCCGCCCACATGGTCGCACGCCAATCCCGTCGACATCATCGGCGATGCGCCGCCCGAGCGCTATGTCGCGGCCATCGAGGCGGTGGCCGCCGACCCGGATGTCGATGCGCTTCTGGTGATGAATTGCCCCACCGCGCTCGCCTCGCCCCAGGCTGCAGCCGAGGCGGTAGGCGGGCTGGTGGACAAGGGGTTGATCAACGGCAAACCGCTACTGGCGTGCTGGCTCGGCGAGCATGCGGCGCGTGAGGCGCGCCACGGCCTGCAAAGGGCCGGGATCGCCGCCTTCGACACGCCGGCGGAAGCCGCGCGGGCCATCGGGTTTCTCAATAGCTGGTCGCAGGCGCAGAAGGCCCTGTCGCGCGTGCCCGCCAGTTCCACGCTCGACACGCGCAACAGCCGCGAGGTTGCCAAGGACATCTTTCGGCAGGCGGCGCAGGAAGGCCGCAGAATGCTGACCGAGCCGGAGGCGAAGAAGGTCGTGGCGGCATACGGCATCGCCGTTCCCGAACTGGAGGTCGCGCACACCGCCGACGACGTCGCCGATGCCGCCCTGGAACTGCTCGGCACCCACAGGGCCGTCGTGGTCAAGCTCCTCTCGCGCGATATCACGCACAAGTCCGATGTTGGCGGCGTCGTGCTGAACCTGCACACCCCCGACGCTGCCGAGACGGCGGCGCTCGACATGGCGGCACGCGTTCGGCGCGGGCATCCGGATGCGCGCGTCGACGGGTTCGTCGTCCAGCCCATGATCAGCCGCAAAGGGGCACATGAGCTGATCGTCGGGCTCGATTCAGACCCGATCTTCGGGCCCATCGTTCTGTTTGGCGCAGGCGGCACGGCCGTCGAGGTGCTGGCGGATACGGCAGTCTCCCTGCCGCCGATGGACGACGTGCTGGCCCACGATCTCATTGCGCGAACGCGTATCGGACGGCTTCTCAAGGGGTTCCGGGATCAGCCGCCGGTGGACGACACGGCGCTCGTGGGTGCGCTCAATGCCGTTTCCCAACTCTCGGTCGATTTCCCATGTATCACGGGCATCGACCTGAACCCGGTCCTCGCCGATGCGCAGGGCGTGGTCGTGCTCGACGCGCGCATCGAGATCGACCCGGCGCGCATCGATGCGCGCGCGCCGAATGCCGACCTGGCCATTCGCCCGTATCCCGCGGGATGGGACAAGCACGTGGCCCTGCGCTCGGGCGAAGAGGCGTTGCTGCGCCCGATCCGCCCCGAGGACGTCACGCTTTATCCCGATTTTCTCGGGCGGACAGCGGCGGAAGACATCCGCCTGCGGTTCATGGCCCCGCGCGTGCATTTTACCGACGACTACCTCAAGCGGCTGACCCAACTCGATTACGACCGGGAAATGGCCTTCGTCGCGCTCACCGGCTCGCAGGAGACGCTCGGCGGCGTGGCGCGGCTCGCCGCGGATCCGGATCGCGAGGTCGCCGAATTCGGCGTGCTGGTGAGGAGCGATCTGCAGGGGCAGGGGCTCGGCTGGGCGCTTCTGGAGCACTTGATCGCCTATGGCCGCGCGGACGGTCTCAAGCGCATCGAGGGGCTGGTGCTCAAGGAAAACATCAGGATGGTTGCCATGTGCCGGGAAATGGGGTTCTCGGTGCTGCAGATACCCGACGACCGTTCTGTCTATCGCGCCGTCATCGAGCTGTGACCATGTGGAGTCGAGCCCGGAGAAGGAGACCATCATGAAGGTTCGTCGACCGGGCCGGTCAGGTGAGAACGGTGTTTTTGCGGTGATACGGGCCTGTCTGCCCGAGCTCGTCTACGGCGCCAATGACGGAGTTGTCACCACGCTCGCTATCGTTGCCGGCGTCTCCGGCGCGCGGTTGTCGAGCGCCGTCATCCTGATCCTTGGGTTCGGCGCGGCAATTGCGGGGCAGTTCTAGGCCGAACTGCGGTGTGGCCCGCCCTTATCCCACGTAGCGTGCGGCCATGCCTGAAAGCGGGGTCACGTTGATCCGGCTTGCATTGCCGGCGGTGCCGAAGTCCTCGAAGCGCTGAACACACAGAGCCTGGATGCTGGTCATCGCTTCGCTCATGAACTTGCGCGGGTCGAATTCGGCCGTGTCGGTCCAGAGTTTCTGCCGCACGGCGGAGGTGACGGCGAGGCGGATGTCGGTGTCGATATTGATCTTGCGCACGCCGTGACGGATGCCGCGCTGAATCTCTTCGGGCGGCACGCCCCAGGTCGGCTCGATGGTCCCGCCATGGGCGTTGATGAGTTCGCACAGTTCCCGCGGCACCGAGGAGGAGCCGTGCATGACGAGGTGGGTGCCGGGGAGGCGCTCGTGGATCGCCTCGATGACGTTCATTGCCAGAACGTCGCCGTCCGGCTCGCGGGTGAACTTGTAGGCGCCGTGGCTGGTGCCCATGGCGACGGCAAGGGCGTCGACGCCGGTATCCGCGACGAAGCGTTCGGCCTCTTCCGGGTCGGTGAGCAACTGCTCCTCGGACAGCTTGCCGGTGGCGCCGTGACCGTCTTCCTGATCGCCCATGCCGGTCTCCAGCGAGCCG
>CAZNHG010000336.1:0-3547 GCA_964572555.1 uncultured Devosiaceae bacterium
GCGATATTGCGCTGGGACATCGAAAACTTCCGTAAAGGGGACAAAGGGCCGGCGCGGCCGTTCGGGGCGCGGCACCATGGCACGCCCTCTAGCCCAAGGGCGCGCCGGTAACAAGCGAAATCGGCGAATTTGCGGTGCAACACGGGAGGTTGCGCGTGTCAACCGCCCTGTAAAAATCGGGGCCTGTAAAATGCTCCAAGTACCGGGTTTTAAAAAAAATTCACATGCAAGTGGTGGCGCAAAGAAATCTTCTAAATATTCCTGCCGAAGCGCCCCCGGAATAATTAACCAAGTAGCGGGCATGTATTGGCAAGCAAACCCGCGCATCTTTCGCGCCCACGCGCGCGGGCGGGGGACTGCTGGGCGCCGCCACGTGTTGACTTTCGTTCCGTATCTCCTAGTCTAGCGCCCGTCAGCCTGAAGGGATCGTCGCCCGAGCGCGTCTACGCGCCACGCGTCATTGCGTGATGCGACGGACATCCCGGAGCCGGATCGTCGAGGCGCCCCTGCACCGCTCCACCAATGCACGTGCACACGCGCCCGCGCCGGCTGTCATGAAATATGAAGGAGAGATCATGCCGACCAACACGGCCCAACTTGATAATAAGGAGCTCATCTCCAGCGAACAGGAATATAGCGGCAATCCGCTGGAGGACCGCGAGACCGACCAGTACCGCAACGAGTACGTGATGAGCTTCGCCGAGAAGTGGGACGAGCTCATCGACTGGGACGGACGGGCTCAGAGTGAAGGGCAGTTCTTCGTCGACATCCTGCGCGCCAAGGGCAAGGAAAGCGTGCTCGACGTCGCCGCGGGAACCGGATTCCACTCGGTCAGCCTGACCGAGGCCGGGTTCAACGTCACCATGGCGGACGGTTCCGCCGCCATGATCGCCAAGGCATTCGAGAACGGCCAGAAGCGCGGCCTCATTCTCAAGACCGCCCAGGCGGACTGGCGCTGGCTCAACCGCGACATCAACGGCAAGTATGACGCGATCATCTGCCTTGGGAACTCGTTCACCCACCTGCATGAAGAGCAGGACCGGCGCAAGGCACTGGCCGAATTCTACGCCGCCCTGAAACATGACGGCATCCTGATCATCGACCAGCGCAACTACGACTCCATCCTCGACCACGGCTTCTCGTCCAAGCACAAGTATTACTACTGCGGCGATCAGGTCACCGCCGAGCCCGAGCATGTCGACGAAGGCCTGGCCCGCTTCAAGTACAGCTTCCCCGACGGGTCCGAGTACACCCTCAATATGTTCCCGCTGCGCAAGAACTACTTGCGGAACCTGCTCAACGAGGCCGGGTTCAACCGCGTGCACACCTATGGGGACTTCCAGGAGACCTACAAGGACCAGAACCCGGACTTCTTCGTCCACGTCGCCGAGAAGCAGGTTCTCGAGAGCGGCCGCTGGGGCGCCAACAACTCCGGCGCCGACAAGGACATCCGCGACGTCACCGAGGACTACTACGACAGCGGCGACGCCGACACGTTCTACTTCAAGGTCTGGGGTGGCGAGGACATCCACGTCGGCATCTATGACGAGACGTCCGACATCAAGACCGCCAGCGTGAAGACCATCGAGAAGATGATCGAGACCGTCGGCGGACTGAAGGGCCATGAGCGCGTGCTCGACATCGGCGCCGGCTATGGCGGTTCCGGCCGCTACATGGCCCGCGAATACGGCGTGGACGTTCAGTGCCTGAACATCTCGGAGACCCAGAACGACACCAACCGCTATCTCAACCGCCAGCAGGGCCTGACCGACAAGGTCGGCGTCAAGCACGGCGTGTTCGAGGACATCCCCGAGGCCGATTCGAGCTTCGACATGGTGTGGTGTCAGGATTCCATCCTGCACTCGGACGAGCGCGCCAAGGTCCTCGCCGAGGTCTATCGCGTCCTCAAGCCGGGCGGCGTGTTCGTGTTCACCGACCCGATGCAGGCCGACGACTGCCCGCCGGACGTGCTGCAGCCGGTCTATGACCGTCTCCAGCTCAACAGCCTCGGGTCCATGCGCTTCTATCGCGAGGCGGCCAATGCGACCGGCTTCGAGGTGCTCGACCAGATCGAGATGACCCACCAGCTGCGTACCCACTACAACACGGTGCGCGAGAACCTTCTGGCCAACTATGACGAGCTCAGGGAGTCGGCCTCCAGGGAGTACCTCGACAAGATGATCGTCGGGCTGGAGAACTGGGTGAACGCCGCCGACAGCGGCTACCTGTGCTGGGGCATCCAGCGTTTCCAGAAGCCGGCGTAAGCCCAACCGGGCAACCGGACGACTGAAAATCGGGGCCGCGGCGGTTTTCCGCCGCGGCTCTTTTGTCTTGAGTGGTCACGTTTCCGAACCGAAAAAGTGTACCCGTTCAGCGGGATATTGCTCCGCTGGAGCAATATCTCTTCCGCTTCACTCCTGAAAACGCTCTACCGGCGCGGCGCCAGCCCGCCGCCGTGTCCGCCCGCCTTGTCGAGCATCCACAGTTCGGTGATGTTGTCCTGGCTCACATAGCCGGTGAACCGGCCCTCGTTGTCGACCACCGCGACGATGGGGACGTTCTTCTCCTGCAGGAACCTGAGCGCCGCATCGAGCTTGCGGAACGGCCCGATCTCGGGCACCTCGCGCGCCATCACCTCGACCACCGGCGCGTTCTCGCCCTGCTCCCGCGTGGCATTGACGATCATGTCGCGGGTCACCACCCCGCGCAGCCACCCGCTTCCGTCGACCACGGGAAACTCGTGCTGGGTGGTGCGCAGCAATGCCTGTCCCGCCTCCCCGATCGTGGCGCCGGGATCGAGCGCTTCATAGGTGGTGATCATCGCATCGCGCACGCGCAGGCGCCGCGTGATCTCCATCAGGCTCGACTGCCCCGCCTCCGCGCTCGCGGCGAGATAGACGAAGATGCCGATGAACACCAGGATCGGGTTGCCCGCGAACAGCCCCAAGAACCCGAAGCCGAAGGCCAGCGCCTGTCCCACGCGCGCCGCGATCTCGGTCGCCTGGCTGCGCCCGAACCGGATGGCCAGCAGCGCGCGCAGCACGCGGCCCCCGTCCATGGGAAAGGCGGGAATGAGGTTGAACAGCGCAAGGAACAGGTTCACCGCCGCCAACCGCATCCAGAATCCGGGTGCGGTGCTGCCGATCTGCTGCAGCGCGGCCGGATCGAACTGAAAGCCCAGCACCAGCGTGACGGCCAGCGCGATCACCAAGTTCACCGCCGGCCCCGCCAGCGCGATCACGATCTCCTCGCCCGGCTTTTCGGGCAGATGCGATAGCCGCGCCAGCCCGCCGATGGGCAACAGCGTGATGTCCGGCGTGGTGATCCCGTAGCGCCGCGCCGCGATGGCGTGCCCCAACTCGTGCAGAACGACACAGGCGAATATCGCCACGACGAACACCACCGCCTCGATCCCCGCCGCGGTCCCCCCGCTCAGCGCCGTCGCAATGCCGATCCACGCGAGCAGCAGCAGGAAGGTGATGTGAATACGAATCTCGCTGCCCGCCACCCGGGCAATGGTCAGGGACCAGGACATGCACAGCCTCCA
>CAZNHG010000337.1:0-3530 GCA_964572555.1 uncultured Devosiaceae bacterium
ATGCCGGTGACCTTGGTGCCCAGCTTGAAGGTGAAACCCTGCTTTTGCAGCATGCGCTGGAACTGCTTGGCCACTTCGCCGTCCGTGGTGGGCATGATGCGCTCCAGGAACTCGACGACCGTCACCTTGGCACCGAGCCGCGCCCACACCGATCCCAGCTCCAGCCCGATCACGCCCGCGCCGATCACCAGCATGTGCTCGGGCACCTTGTCGAGATCGAGCGCGCCGGTGGAGGTGACGACACGGCTTTCATCGACCTCGACCCCCGGCAGCGGCATCGATTCCGACCCCGTGGCAATGACGATGTTCTTCGTCTCGATCGTCCGGGTCTCGCCGCCCTCGGCCGCCACTTCGACCTTGCCCTTGCCGGCGATCCTGCCCACGCCCTGAAAGGCGGTGATCTTGTTCTTCTTGAACAGGTACTCGATGCCCGAGGTGTTGGATTTGACCGTCTCGTCCTTGTGGGTAAGCATCTGCTCGAGATTGAGCCGCGGCCCGTCGATGTCGATGCCGAACCGGTCGAAATTGTGCGTTGCCTCGGCGAACAGCTCCGAGGTGTGCAGCAGCGCCTTGGAGGGAATGCAGCCGATGTTCAGGCACGTACCGCCGAAGGTCGGCCACTTCTCGACCACGGCGACGTTCATGCCGAGCTGTGCCGCGCGGATGGCGCAGACATAGCCCCCCGGTCCCGTACCGATCACCGTGAGATCGAAAGTGTCCGCCATGATGTCATGTCTCCTTGGCTTGGCGCGCGCCCTGCTGGGGTGCGTTACTTGAAAGTCGGATATGTGTCAGGCTGCCGTCCCGCCACCCCCGGCACTCTCGGCCGCGAACGACCAGGAATGCCCGAACGGATCGATCAGCCGCCCGTAATAGGCGCCCCAGAACTGCGTCTCGGCCGGCATGGTGATGCGCGCGCCCGCGCGCTCCGCATCGCCCATCACCGCGTCGACGGTCGCGGGGCTGTCGAGATTGACGTGGATGGTCACGCTCGTGCCGCCGAGCGCCTGCGGGGCACGCACGATGTTCTCGTGCTCGGGGAACTCGTCTGAAAGCATGATGTCCCGGCCGAAGACCGCAAGGGACGCATGCAGAACCCGCTCGCCGTCATCGGCGTCCTGGCGCATCGTCTCCTTGGCACCGAAGGCGGCCGTGTAGAAGGCGATCGCCTGTTTCCCGCCGCGCACCGTGAGATAAATCTGCAGGGGTGTCGTCGCGTTGGCCATGGGTCCCTCCTCTCAGCCCTGGCGCGATACGGCCACCCGTATCGCCAGGAATATCAGCGCCGCGCCCGTCGCCCGGTTGAACCATTGCCCCAGCCGGTAAAAGCCGTTGCGCACGCGCGGCGTGGTGAAAAAGACCGAGACCAGGGCAAACCACGCCAAGAGCATGACACTCATGCACACCACGTAAAAGCCCCTGGTGCCCAGCGGCGTCGCCGCGCTGACGAGCGTCGTGAACAGCGACAGGAAGAACAGCACCGCCTTGGGGTTCAACAGGTTGGTCAGAAAACCGATGCGAAAAGCGCGCAGCCCGCCCATCGCGCGCCGGGCGGGCGCATCGATCTGCGCGGGCGGTTGCGGCGCGGGCGCGCGCAGCGCCGAGACGCCGAGCCAGATGAGGTAGGCGGCGCCGGCGAACTTGAGAACGCTGAACAGCAACAGCGACTGGCTCACGATCAGCCCGAGCCCGAAAAGCGTATAGGCGCCATGCACGAGAATTGCCGAGGCGATCCCCGCACTCGTCATCAGCGCCGCCGCCCGGCCATGCGCGATGGATTGCCGCAATACCATGGCGAAATCGGGCCCCGGCGAAATGGCACCGATGCCGAACGCGATCATCAAACCGGCGAATTCGAACCAGGGAAACATCTCACACCACGATTGCCCGCCCGCCCGAGACGGTGATCACCGAGCCGGTGGTATAGGAGGACTTGTCCGACAACAACCACACAATGGCCTCGGCCACCTCGTCCGCCGTGCCCGGCCGCGGCATGGGCAGGTCCGCCGAGATGCGGTGGACGCGCTCCGGATCGCCGCCCGAGGCGTGGATATCGGTATCGATGATCCCCGGCCGCACGCCATTGACCCGGACGCCTTCCCCCGCGACCTCGAGCGCCAGGCCCACGGTGAAGCTGTCGATGGCCCCTTTCGAGGCGGCATAGTCGACATACTGCCCCGGCGCACCGAGCTTGGCAGCCGCCGAGCTCAAGTTGACGATCGCCCCGCCATTACCGCCATGTCCGGTCGACAGCCGCTTCACCGCCTCGCCCGCACACAGGAACGAACCGGTAATGTTGACCGCCCACATGCGCGCGAGCCGCTCCGGATCGAGCTCGTCCACCCGCGCGGGTTTGTCGAGAATGCCGGCATTGTTCACCAGCCCCGCCAGCGGACCCATGGCGTCGGCATGCGCGAAGATCGCCTTGACATCGTCGGGCTGGCTCACATCGCCCGGCACCGCCGAGGCCATGCCGCCAGCCGCGATGATCTCGTCGACGACGATGGCCGCCGCCTTCTCGTCGGATGCATAGTTCACGCACACCGACCAGCCGAACTCACGCGCCGCGAGCTTCGCCGTCGCCGCGCCGATGCCGCGGCTGCCGCCGGTCACCACGAGAACGGGATCAGGCATGGGAGAGCGCCAGACGGGCGCCGATGGCGCCCAGTGTCAGCCCGATCCCGCGCCTGAGCCAGGCCATGGCCCGCGCACTCGCCAGCAGCCGGTCGCGTACCAGCCCGGCACACTGGCCGTAAAAGGCGAAAACGACGAAGGTCAGTCCCATGAAGATACCGGCAAGCACCAGCATGTGCATGAGCGCCCCCTCTTCGCCCGGCGGCGCGAACTGCGGCAGGAAGGCCAGAAAGAAGATCGACAGCTTGGGATTCAAGAGGTTGATGAGGATCGCCGAGCGCATGATCCCGGCAGCGCTGCGCTCGGTGCTGTCCGGCTCGAACCTGAGCGGCCCGCGGTCGCGCAGCGTCTGGATGGCGAGATAGATCAGATACCCCGCCCCGGCGAACTTGACGATCTGGAACAGCACCGCGCTGGTGTGCAAAAGCGCCGCCACGCCGAGAAGGGACGCGGCCAGATGCGGCAGGATCCCCAGGGTGCAGGCCGTGGCGGCGACGAAACTCGCCCGGCGGCCATGCCCCAGCCCCACGGCGACGGTGAAGACCACCCCCGCGCCCGGCACGAGAACGATGACAAGGGCCGTGATCAGGAATTCGAGCGAAATCACGATGCCGTGCCCTTTCCTCCGGCGTGACGCCAGGTCATGCGAAAGGCGCGATACTCCATTCGTGGCACCGCGCCGCTATTGGCATTTCCGCCCGGCCTTGAGCGCCGGGCGAAAAAGTGGCCCCCGGTTTTTCGCTTAACCGGCGCGACCACCAAGAATCTGGATCGTTGGGAGATCTAAATTAATCGCCCAACGATCTAGAGATCCAGGATCAGCCGCTGCGGATCCTCGAGGCTCTCCTTGACGCGCACCAGGAACGTCACCGCTTCCTTGCCGTCGACGATGCCGT
>CAZNHG010000338.1:0-1848 GCA_964572555.1 uncultured Devosiaceae bacterium
GGTCGACATCGCGATAGTCGGCGACGTCGTAGCCGAAGTCCTTCATCGGCGAGGTGAAGAACGGCGACAGCCAGACAGCGTCGACACCGAGATCGGCGACGTACTCCAGCCGCTGGCTGATGCCCGCGAGATCGCCAACGCCATCGCCGTTGTGGTCCTGAAACGAGCGCGGATAAATCTGGTAGATGACCGCACCGCGCCACCAGTCGGGATCGGTAGGGGCCTGGTCTTGGGCATAGGTGTCTGTCTGGGTGATGCTATGGATCAAAGTCCGGTCTCCATGGCTGCACAAGCGGAATCGATCCCGCCTCCGCTCCCGGTTTCGGCAGCAGCAGCCCGGAATCTTCCAAAACGTTTTAGCTGGTCTCCTCTTAGCGAAGAGATTGGCATTTCGTCAACGGGCTCGCATGCGTTATAATTTGTCACACAGATGTAAAAATTCATATAAAACAACTGCCTATGAAAAGCACCCGCAAGCGGAACAGCCCCCGCGAACACCCCGTTCGCCACAGCGTGACGATCAAGGATCTGGCCGCGGAACTCGGGCTGTCGATCACCACGATCTCGCGGGCGCTCAACGGATACTCCGATGTCGGCGAGGAAACGCGCAAGCGCGTCCAGAACACCGCCAAGCGCGTTGGCTATCGTCCCAACCGCAATGCCCAGCGCCTTGTCACGCGGCGCACGCGCAACCTGGGCTGGGTGCGCAACGACAACGAGGGCAGCTTTGTCGATCCCCATTTCGTCGAGGTGATGGCGGGCCTGCTGCGGGGCGCGCGCGGGCACGGTTACGATCTCGTGGTCTCTGCTGCCGCCGAGGCCGACCAGGCCGCCTCGCTCTCGCGTTACATCGCCGAGGGAAACGTGGACGGGCTGATCGTCGACCTGCCGCGGACGCACGACCCGCGCATCGAGTTTCTGCTCGAACACGACGTGCCCTTCGTCGTGCACGGCCGCGAAGCCCGCTGCGCGGAGTACGGCTGGGTCGATATCGACAATCGCGGGATCTTTCACACCCTGATCGATCTCATGCTGGCGGCCGGACACCGCCGCATCGCCTTCATCAACGGCGACGAAAGCTACAGCTTCGCCCGCGACCGGGCGCTCGGCGCCGACGACGCGCTGAGGCAATGGGACCTGCCGGCGGAAACGCTCGTCCGTCTCAATACCGTTCACCCGATGACCCATGCAGGATTCCATCTCACCGAACGCGTTCTGGAAACGGGGGGCGTCACAGCCATCGTCTATTCCTCCGCGCTCATGGCGGTCGAGGGATTTTCGGCACTCGGACGGGCCGGCGTGGAAGTCGGGCGCGACATCGCCGTCGCCTCGATGGACGACGAGCTCGTTCATCTCAACCTCGAGCCCTATGTCGAGCACGCCACGTTCGTGCATTCCTCGCTGCGCGAGGCCGGCCATGCCCTCGCCGACGAAGCCTGGCGGCAATGCGAGGAGGGTGGTCCCGGACGGGGCCATTTGATCGGCACGGAATTCCACGTTCATGGGGATCTCGACGCGTCCCGCGTTCCGGCAATCTGGCAGCCGCGCCCGACGGCCTGACAAAAGGCCGGCCCGTGCCGGGCCGGCCAGTCCATTTCCGGGAGGAACCTCCCCATCAACCGCCCTTGACCGACCCGGCCAGAAGGCCGCGGACGAAGTAGCGCTGCAGGGAGAAGAACACGATCAGCGGCACGATAATCGAGATGAACGCCCCCGATGTCAGGATTTCCCAGTTGTCGCCGCGCGACCCGAGAAGCTCGCGCAGCCGGGCGGTAAGCACGATCGTGCTCTCCGTATTGCCCAGGAACACGGTCGCCACCAGCAGGTCGTTCCAGACCCACAGGAACT
>CAZNHG010000338.1:1858-3529 GCA_964572555.1 uncultured Devosiaceae bacterium
AGGGAACGAGAGCGGCAATACCATTGTCGTGAAGATGTTGAAGTGTGTCGCACCGTCGACGCGCGCGGACTCCATGATCTCCTTGGGCAGCCCCGCCATGTAGTTGCGCAGCAGGTACAGCGCCAGCGGCAGACCGAACGCGGTATGCGCCAGCCAGATGCCCAGATAGGTCTTGCTCTGCCCGCCCGTAAAGCCGGCAATGCCGTTATACATGCGCAAGAGCGGGATCAGCGACATCTGCAGCGGCACGACGAGCAGGCCGACAATGCCGGCCACCATCAGCGCCCGCCCCGGAAAGCGCATCCACGCCAGCGCATAGGCCGCGAAGGCCGAAATCAGGATCGGGATCACCGTCGCCGGAATCGTCACCGTGAACGAGTTGATGAACGATCGCCCTATGCCGGACGTCGTGATCACCTCGGCATAGTTCTGCAGGGTGAACTGCGGCGGGATCAGCGAGACATAGAAAACGCGTGGCGCCCGGTCGTGCTCGAACGCGGTCTGCGACACCCAATCATAGCTGCCGTCGGAATTGACGGCGAGCTCCCCGCCCATCGGCATTTCCATGGCCTCGCCGGCCTGGGCAGCGGCCGGTTCGGTCGGGCGGACACCGAACTGCGAGATCGTGCGGCCAGAATCTTCGGGGAAGACATTGCCGCGGATATGGAAGACCCCGTCTTCCTCGACCTGGTCCTCCGCGGTCCCGACGCGGCTGTATTCGTTACGCTCGGACGGAACGAGCGCCGTCCACCAGCCCGAGACGTTGAGCTGGTCCTTCTCGCGGACCGAACTGATAAGAAGCCCCGCCGTGGGGAACGTCCAAAGGATCACCAGGGCCAGAAGTGCGGCATGCGCCGCTAATCGCCCCCACTTGATCTTGGCGACAAAGGAAGGCGTGTTCCGGCTCGCCTCTGCCGATCGTGGTACTGCCGTTGTCGTCATTAGCGGGTTACCTCCTCGGCATTGGCGTTGCGGATGTTCCAGATCATGATGGGCAGGACGGCGACCATGATGACCAGCGCGATCACTGAACTACGCCCGCTGTCGCCGCCGCCGCGGAACATCCAGTCGAACATGAAATTGGCGAGCACCTGCGTGTCCCACTGCCCGTTGGTCATCGCCAGAACGATGTCGAAGATCTTGAGAACGATCACGGTGATCGTCGTCCACACCACGATGATGGTCGGGTAGATCTGCGGGATCATGATGTCGAAGAAGATACGGATATCCCCTGCCCCGTCGATGCGCGCCGCCTCGATGGTCTCGTCCGGAATGCCGCGCAGCGCCGCGCTGAGGATCACCATGGCGAAACCTGTCTGAATCCAGATCAGGATGACCATGAGGAAGAAATTGTTCCAGAACGGGATCGTGATCCAGGCCTGCGGCGTACCGCCGAGCGCCTGGACGATGGCATTGAGAACGCCGATCTGATCCGCCTGGGGCCCACTGAAGTCGTAAACGAATTTCCAGATCACCGAAGCGCCCACAAAAGAGATGGCCATGGGCATGAACACCAGCGACTTGGCGATGTTGCCCCACCACAACCGGTCGGCGAGCACGGCGACGAGAAGGCCGAAGATGGTGGCCATAGTCGGCACGACGATGAGCCAGAGCAAGTTGTTGAACACCGACTGCAGGAACGTCGGATCCTGGAAGGCCCAGACATAGTTC
>CAZNHG010000339.1:0-3517 GCA_964572555.1 uncultured Devosiaceae bacterium
CACACCCTACCCCCGCGTCGCCAAGCGCGGCTCCGGTTGCGGGGCAGGGCCGGCGGGCACCTGGGTCGTCGTCTGCTCCTGTGCCGAGCCGCCGGTGAACAGCGACCCCACGCCCGAGAAGAACCCGCTCACCGCGCCGCCGACGGCCTGGGTGCCGCCGCTGACGGCTTCGTTGACCGCGGCGGTGCGTTCGGCGAGTGCCTCTTCACGGGCGGCCAGCTTGCGTTCGTGTTCCGCCTTGCGCGCTTTCTCGCGCTGGATGTCGGCCACCGCCACCTCGAACCGCTCGTGGTCCTTGGCCTGCTTGGCCTCGACCTGGGCCATGAGCTGCGGCCGCGAGGAGGTGGCCGGGCAGGCGCCGGCGGCGTTCAACGCGCCGTTGCCGCCGGGGTAGAAGACATAGCGCTTGTCGCACACGTCCCATTCGGGTACCCGGTGAGTCAGCTCGAACGCGTCGTACCCCACCTTGAGGTTGCGCCAGAAGTCGAGATGCTCGCTGTCGTGGTGTTCGGCGAGATTTTGCGGGGTCATGCGGAAGGGGAAGATCTGCACCGCGAAGTCGCGCTGGCCGCCCTTGAAGGCCTCGCGCCCCAGCGCGTAGATCTCGGCCACCTGCTCGTCGGTCATCGCGTAGCACCCGCGCGACGAGCAGTCGCCGTGCACCATGATGTTCGAGCCGGTGCGCCCGTGCACCCGGTCGAACTTGTTCGGAAAGCCGATGTTGAAGGCGAGGTAGTAGTTCGACCTCGGATTCATCAGTCCCGGCGTGATGGTATAAAAGCCCTCGGGCGACTGGCGGTCGCCTTCGCGGAATTTCGGTCCCACCTCGCCCGACCAGGCGCAGATCTCGTAGGTCTTGAACAGCTCGTATCGCCCGCCCGCGACCTGCTTCCACACCTCCAGCTCGGATTCCTGCTTGAAGATGCGCACCAGCATGGCCGCGTTGGGCGAGGAACCCATGCTCGCCAGCTCGGTCTTGGCGGATTCGGAAAGCGGCTGCAGATGGCGGTTGTCACCCTCGACGAGGCTGCATCCGGCGGCGATGACGGCAAGGGCCACCGCTGCGGCAGCCCTGAACAGGCGGGTAAGCGTCACTTGCGACTCCATAGATCCCCCGGATCGGCGCCCCAACGATCCCCGGATAGCGCCGCCGGCCCTCCAAATCAAACCCGATTATAAATAACAGGAGTTTAAGGCCAAGCTCACAATGCGGTGATGTGAACGGGCGCGAATGGATGGTTGGGCTGGAGCGCCGGGCGAAAAAGTGGAATCCGGTTTTTCGCTTAACCGGCGCGACCACCAGGAATATGGCCGCTATCCCAGCGACTCGCCGATCTTGAGGAACTTGTCGCGCCGCGCCTCGCGCACCTCGTCGCGGCTCTTGCCCTCGAAATCGGCCAGGAAGGTGGAAATCGCCTCGCGCGTTTTTTCCATCACCTCCTCGTGGTGCCGGTGCGCCCCGCCGACGGGCTCGGACACGATCCCGTCGATCACCCCCAGCTTCATGATGTCCTGCGCGGTGATCTTCTGCGCCGCCGCCATGTCCTGCGCCCGCGCCGCGTCCCGGAACAGGATCGAGGCGCCGGCCTCCGGCGAGATCACCGAGTAGACGGCGTGCTCCAGCATGAGCACGCGGTTGGTCGCCGCGATCGCGATGGCCCCGCCCGATCCGCCTTCGCCGATGACGATGGCGATGTTGGGCACGCCCAGCTTGAGGCACATCTCGGTCGAGCGCGCGATGGCCTCGGCCTGCCCGCGCTCCTCCGCCCCGATGCCGGGATAGGCGCCGGAGGTATCCACGAAGCTGATCACGGGAATGTCGAACCGATCGGCCAGCTCCATGATGCGCACGGCCTTGCGGTACCCCTCGGGCCGCGCCATGCCGAAATTGTGCTTGAGCCGGGTTTCGGTGGAATTGCCCTTCTCCTGGCCCATCACCGCCACCGGCGTGCCGTTGAACCGCCCGAACCCGGTCTGCACCGCCGCGTCCTCGGCGTATTTCCGGTCACCGGCCAACGGCACGAACTCGGTGATCAGATGCTGGACGTAATCCGAGAAGTGCGGGCGCTGCGGATGCCGCGCCACCTGCGTCTTCTGCCAGGGCGTGAGCTTCTTGTAGATATCGACCAGCGCTTCCTCGGCGCGCGTCTGCAGCCGGGTGACCTCCTCCTGGATCTCGACGCCGTGATCGTCGGTCGCGAGCGACTGCAGCTCCTGGATCTTGCCCTGGAGCTCGGCGACCGGTTTTTCAAAATCGAGATAGGTCTGCATAGGTCCTGCTGGATACGCTGTTCGACAAAAACGGGCATGGGCCACGCGAAAGTGGCGCGAAAGTGGCCATGATCCCGTGAGAAGTCAAGAAGCCGCACCCCGTGGCACACACCCGCTACCCGTCTGACAACGGGTGATGTTTTTCCACCAGGTCCCGCAGCCGCTCGTCCAGGACATGGGTGTAAATCTGCGTGGTCGAGATGTCCGCATGCCCCAACAGGGTCTGCACCACGCGCAGGTTGGCCCCGCCCTGCAGCAGGTGACTGGCGAAGGCGTGCCGCAGCACATGCGGCGAAACCCGCGCCCCCGCAATGCCGGCCCGCCGGGCCAGCGCCTTGAGGTCGCGCGCGAACACCTGCCGCTCCAGGTGCCCCGACGTTCCCGCCGCCGGAAACAGGTGCACGCCTCCCGGCAAGCGCTCCAGCCAGGCGACCAGCGCATCCCGCGATCGGTCGTTGAGCGGCACCACACGTTCGCGCCCGCCCTTGCCGGCGATGGTAAGGAAGAACGCGTCGCGCATCACCGCATCGCGCCTGAGCCCGACGAGTTCGCTCACCCGCATGCCGGTGGCATAGAGCAGCTCCAAAAGGAGATAAAGCCGCCGCGCCCGCACCCCGGTCGCACTGTCGGGATCGGCTGCCCCGGCCTCTTCCTCGGCAAGCCCCAGCAGCTTGTCGACTTCCTCGACCGAAAGGATCTTGGGCAGGCCCCGGGGCGCCTTCGGCGCCGCGATGATCTTGGTGGGGTCGTCCGGGCGCACCCCCTCGCCGCACAGGAACCTGTGAAACTGCTTGATCGCGCTCAACCGCCGCGCCGCCGACGAAGCGGACAATCCCTCCGCCTCCAGCGCGCCGAGATAGGCGCTGATCGTCTCGCGGTCGGCGGTGGCGGCGTCGCGCCCCTTGTTCTCGAGGAACCCGGCATAGTCGTTGAGGTCATGCCCATAGGCGGCGAGCGTGTTGGCCGCCGCGCCGCGCTCGGCGCTCATCATCTCGAGAAACGCGTCGATCAGGTGCGCCGACGCCGCCATCAGTCCGGAAAGAGGTCTTCGGCCGGCACGCGGACGCTGACCTCCTTCTCCCGCGGCTCCACGAGGACGGTGAGGGAGAACAGGGCCGCATATCCCAAGCCGGCCAGAAACAGCAGCACAATGACAAATCGGATGAGAGTCGGCATCTGATCTCCGTACAACGTTACCAGTTGTCCCCGATTTGCCCGGACCGATCAAGATGGCGGGGGCACACGC
>CAZNHG010000340.1:0-3512 GCA_964572555.1 uncultured Devosiaceae bacterium
GGCCCGGCGTGACGAGCTCCCCCAGCGTCACGCCATCGAATCCCATCACGGAGACGTCGCCGGGGATGGAAATGCCGGCCCGGTCCAGGGCGCGCATGGCGCCGAGCGCCAGGTTGTCTGCGGCGCAGAAGATCGCGGTGATATCACCGAGCCCGCCATTTTCCGCGAGCCAGTGTGCGATCGCCTCCTCCCCCGACTTCGGCTCGTAGCTTGCCGCCTTAAGGACATGGGCACCTTCGGGCGGCGATCCCTTTTCCTCGAAGGCGTCGACGAAGCCGTCGAAGCGCCGGCCTATCGTCGTGCGCCCGTCCCAGGTGAGATGCAGGATGTTCCGGTGGCCCTGATCGATCAGCCAGTCCGTGGCGAGCTGGGCGGCAAAGCGATTGCCCGGCGTAACGCTGTCGACGCGCATTTCCTGGTCCTCACCGTTGATCAGAACAGAGAGCACGTCGGAGTCGCTGATGCCCTGCAACAATTCGCGCCGGTCGTCGTTGACCAGCAATACGCCGTCGGCCCCGGCGTCCTTCGTCGCCTCCGCAACCTTTTTCGCCGCCAGCGCCCGGCCACCCTTGAACGGGACCAGCCGCACGCCGCGCCGCTCGCATTCGCGCGACAGCGCGTTCAGCACGGTCCAGGAAAACAGGTTCAGTTCATTCTCGGGCACTGCATCGTCCGGCACCGCGAGCAGAACCGTGTTGAGCGCCGTGATCGTCGCCTTGCTCTGCCGGGCCGCGAGATACCCCAACCGCCGCGCGGCGTCGAGCACACGTGAGCGCACCTCGGGTGAAATCGAGGCCGTACCATTGAGAACGTGTGAAACTGTGGAGATGGCGACATCTGCCTCGCGCGAGACGTCCTTGATGCCGACTTTCCTGCGCTCCGCCATCGCCTCCTCTTCCACGTTCCGCGCCGACACGTGGCCGTCAGGCGCTATTCATGAAAATATTAGCGCCTGACAACTTTCGACGCCTCCTCTTCAAGACAACGACAAAAGGGGTTGTACGCCGCCTTGTTGCTCAATATTCAGGCATGATGGTGGACGGAATAGCGCGAAGTCAATGAAAATTGTTCATGAATGAGGATGTGATGCACAAGGTGGCCGACTTCCAAGGATCCGGCACGGCCAGTGACATCACCGCCGTGCTGCAGAAGGCGATCGCGGCGGCTCACCGTACCGGTGGCGGCCGTGTTGCGGTGATGGCGGGTGTGCATGTTTGTGGCGGCATCGAACTCCTGTCGGGTGTCGAACTGCATCTGTCCGAGGGTGCCATTCTGCGGCCCAAACCCGATTACGAAGCCTATGCGCACACCCGTGTCGAAGTGATCGCCGAAGACAGTGACCGGGGCATGATTGTCGCGCGCAATGTACGCGACATCGCCATCACCGGCCCGGGACGTATCGAGGCGGGCGGCGACGCCTTCATTGTCGGCGAGGACAGCGAGATGGGCACGTGGGTTCCTGCAGCCAGGCGCCCGCGCGTGCTGGTTTTCGATGGCTGCCGCAATATCCGGCTCGAGGACTTCACCATCAGCGCCTCGCCGATGTGGACGATTCACGCCATCGCCTGCACCGGCATCACCGCAGGACGGATCACGGTCGATAACGACCGGCGCATGCCCAACACGGACGGGTTCGTGGTCGATTCCTGCGAGGACGTCTCTATCACCGATTGCGAAATCCGCACCGCCGACGACGGGGTGGTGCTCAAGACGTCGGCGCTTCCGGACGGGCTGCCCGTCGGTCCGATGCGGACCGTTTGCGTCCGTAATAGCGTGATTGAAAGCCGGTCCTGCGCGCTCAAGATCGGCACGGAGACCCATGCGGATATATCGGACATCGCGTTCGAGGACTGCCGGGTCGTTCAATCCAACCGCGGGTTGGGGATCTTCTCGCGCGACGGCGGAGCGATCTCGCAGGTTCGCTTCGAGCGCATTGCACTGGAATGCCGTGAGACGCCGGCCGGGTTCTGGGGATCGGGGGAAGCCATTACCATCAATGTCATCGACCGCCGGGAAGAGAGGCCCGCCGGTGTGGTGTCCGAGATCACCTTCGAAGACATATCGGGAACCATGGAGGGAGCGATCAACCTGGTCGCGCCCAGGGCCGGAGCTATGCGCGATGTAACGCTGAAGTCCGTATCGCTGACGCAGAAGCCCGGTGGTCTTGGCACGGCGCAGCACTATGATCTGCGCCCCACCGGCGCCGACCTGGAGCTGTCTGCGGATGCCGACGGTCGCGCCAATGCATGGGTGAAAGATACCAGCGGAAAAATCATCGGGCTCGAGCCCTACCCCGGCGGCATGCCGGGCGTCTATGCCCTGAACGTCGGAGAACTCGTGACCGAAGAGGTGACAATTGCACGTCCCGAGCCGCTGGTGGAGGGCTCGAACGCCGAGACGATCGTTACCGGCTAGGTTTCTTCTACTCGGCTTCCGGCGGATAGGGGTCGGACAGCATGCCCGTCTCGCGCAGGAAGCGCAGGCGCGTGCGCTGGGCGTTTTCCATGTGCTGGCGCATCGCCGCTTCGGCCGCCAGTTCATTGCGCTCTTGTAAAGCGCCCACGACAGCCTCGTGCTCGTTTACCACGGCGCTTGCGCGCGCCGACTCGGTCAGCGTCGAGGGACCGAGAATGAGCAGTGTCGTCTGCACGGACTGGACGGATTTGACGAGGTAGCGGTTGCGGGCGGAATCGATGATCGCGGCGTGGAATTGCCGGTTCACCTCGAAAACGCGGTCGCTGTCGCCCTTGTCGGCCGCTTCCGCCATTTCCTTGTTGATCGCGGCGATTTCGGCAATCTCGACGTCCGATGCGCTACGTGCAGCGAGCCGCGCGGCCGTGCCCTCGAACACGATGCGCATTTCGTAGAGTTCCATGATCTCGGAATAACTCAGCTTGCGCACCACCGCGCCGACGCGCGGCATGTGGGTGACCAGGCCGTCGGCTTCGAGCCGGCGGATCGCCTCGCGCACCGGGGTGCGGCTGGTGGCCAGACGATCCGCCAACTCGGTCTCGGTCAGGCGATCGCCCGGTTTAAGGGCACCGCTCTGAATCTCTTCCATGAGGCGCGTATAGGCGCCCTCGCCCTGCAACGGTCCACCGTTTCGGGCCCTTGCCGAATCCTTGTCGAGAACCCTTTCGTTCATGCATCCATTTGTATACAGTTGGACATTATGCGTCAAATCTTACTTTCGATACCGTCCGTCCTTGACGGATCTGGCCTAGACGGCGGGACCATCCACGCATGGAAGTGATCGTTCAGTGCCTTTTGCCGCCCGGATTGTCGCCGCTGGTAGTCGCCCTTCTACTCGCTGCGAGTTTCGCTGGTTCGTTCATCACCGTCGCCTTCGGCATCGGGGGCGGTGCGGCGCTGCTCGCCGTCATGGCGACACTGGTGCCGGCGGCTATCCTCATTCCGGTGCACGGCATGATCCAGACGGGTTCGAACCTGGGACGGACGGCGATCACCTTTAGGCACGTGCACTGGCCCGGCATGGCCGCATTCATTCTCGG
>CAZNHG010000341.1:0-3509 GCA_964572555.1 uncultured Devosiaceae bacterium
GCCCAACAAGCTGCCCAAGAAGATCGGCAGGCTGGGCCTCGCCCACGCCCTCACCCCGCGCGGCGGCGTGCATTCCGAGTTCACGATCTACCGCGAGGGGCCACGGAGCTTTTATCTGGTCTCGGCCGGCGCCTTCAAACGGCTCGACCATGACTGGCTGCGCAAGCACATGCCGCGCGACGGCTCGGTGACGATGGAGGACCTGACGACGTCGATGGGCGTTCTGGTGCTCGCCGGCCCCAATGCGCGCGCGATCATGGACGAGGTGTGCGGCGCGAACGTCGCCAACGAGGCGTTCCCCTGGCTGACGGGTCAGGACACCACCATCGGGCTCGCCCCCGCCCGCGCGCTGCGCGTCAACTTCGTCGGCGAGCTGGGCTGGGAGATCCATCACGGGATCGAGTACCAGAACCACATCTTCGACGCGCTGATGGAAGCCGGGGTGCCGCACGGGCTCAAGCCGTTCGGCATCAGGGCCATGGAGTCGATGCGCGTGGAGAAATCCTACCGCATGATTGGCACCGAGATGTCGATTGAGTACGCGGCCTACGAATCCGGGCTCGACCGGTTCATCCGGCCCGACAAGGGCGACTATGTCGGCCGCGACGCACTGGAGGCGTGGAAGGAGCAGGGTTTGCGCAACACCTTCGTCACCCTCGAGGTCTCCGGCTCGAACGATGCCGACCCCTTGGGCAACAATCCCATCTATGCGGACGGGGAACTCATCGGCCGGGCGACCAGCGGCAATTACGGCTTCAGGGTCGACAAGTCGCTGGCCCTCGCCATGGTCCGGCCCGAGGCCGCGGCCGCCGGCACCGAGGTCGCCATCGACATACTGGGGCAGAACTTCGCCGCCCAGGTGGTCGAGGAAAGTCCCTACGATGCCGCCAACGAGCGCCTGCGTGCATGAGAGGCAATCGAAAAAGCTGGATACAATTGAAACCATGTGAACTATTCGGGATAGACAAACGCGATTGGCCGTGAAAATTTGCACGTGTCTTTTGACATTGCTGATCTGATTCTGCGGTTTCGGCCGTAAAACGGGGAGAAGGCGATGTTCGGCTCGGCTCATGTAAAGGCCCCGGAAAAGATCGGCTTTCTTCTTGTGCCGAACTTTTCGATGATGGCATTCACCTCGTCAGTCGAGCCGTTGCGTGCCGCGAATTTCTTGAGCGGCAAGACTCTTTATTCCTGGCGCACCTATTCGATCGACGGCAGGCCCGTCCATGCCAGCAACGACGTCGAAGTCGTCGTCGATGCGCCGCTCACGCAGGCGGACGAGGTCGAGACGCTGTTCGTGTGCGCCGGATTGCAGCCCAAGCGGTTCAACGACCCCGCGATTTCCGGGCGGCTGCGCGAGTTCGTCCGGCAGGGCAAGGCGATCGGGGGTGTGTGCACCGGCACGCTGGCGCTGGCCCGCGCCGGGCTTCTCGACGGGTATCGCTGCACCATTCACTGGGAGCACATGGAATCCTTCGTCGAGGACTATCCCGACCTCGACGTGACCGCCACGCTGTTCCAGGTCGACAGGGATCGCTTCACCTGCTCGGGCGGGACGGCGCCGCTCGACATGATGGTCAATTCCATCGCCGGCGATCACGGCGACGATCTGGCGCTGCAGGTCGCCGAGCTGCTGCTGCACCATTCCGTGCGCCACCCCCACGACACGCAGCGCATGCCGCTGCAGCACCGCACCGGCATCACCCACCCCAAGCTTCTCGCCGCCATCGCGCACATGGAAGCCTATGTGGAAAGCCCCGTGCCCGTTCACGAGGTGGCCGAGAACGTCAATCTGTCACCCCGCCAGCTCGAGCGGCTGTTCCGCGAGCGGCTGGGGAAACGTCCCTCGCGCTACTATCTCGAACTGCGCCTGTACCGGGCGCGGCTGCTGCTCACCCAGACCTCGATGTCCGTCCTGCAGGTCGCGGTCGCATCCGGCTTCGCCTCGGCCTCGCATTTCGCCCGCTGCTACCGGACGCAGTTCGGCCGCGCCCCGAGCGCGGAACGTGACCAGATCGAGCGGGTGCCGCACGGGAAAGAACCGGACAAGACGATGTCGGATTGGAACAAGCAGGCGTCGCCTTGAGGGCTTCTCCCCGTCCGGCAATCAACGACACTGGTCGGGGTATGCTCGCGCGATTTGTGACGCATGCCCAATGTATTGACCTGACTGGCGGGGCAGACGATGGCGAAGCGGTATTCGGTCCTGTCGCTCTTTCGCGAAGGGTTGCGCGGACATTCCGGCTGGCAGCCGGCATGGCGCGACGCCGCACCGAAGACGAGCTATGACGCCGTCATCATCGGCGGCGGCGGGCACGGGTGTGCCACCGCCTATTACCTGGCCAAGGAGCACGGGCTCACCAACATCGCGGTGATCGAGAAGGGCTGGCTCGGCGGCGGCAATGCGGGGCGCAACACCTCGATCATCCGGTCGAACTATCTCAACGACGAGAGCGCGGCGCTCTACGACCACGCCATGGACCTGTGGCGGACACTGGGGCGCGAACTCAACTACAACATCATGATGAGCCATCGCGGCGTGTTGAACCTGGCGCATGACGACAACGAGATGCGCCAGCTCAAGCGCCGCGTCGAGGCGAACCGGCTCAACGGGGTCGATGCCGAATGGCTCGACGCCCGGCAGGTCAAGGACTACTGCCCGATCATCTCGATCTCGCCGCAGGCGCGCTATCCCGTGCTCGGCGCCACGCTGCAGCGCTCGGGCGGCGTCAACCGTCACGATGCCGTGGTGTGGGGGTATGCCCGCGCCGCCAGCGCGCTGGGTGTCGATTTCATCCAGAAATGCGAGGTAACAGGCATCCGGACGCGCAATGGCCGGGTCACCGGCATCTCGACAACCCGCGGCGAGATCGAAACGCCGCGCGTGGCGAGCGTCGTCGCCGGGCACACAAGCGTTATCGGCCGCATGCTCGACCTGCGCCTGCCCATCGAGAGCCATCCGCTGCAGGCGCTCGTCTCCGAGCCGATCAAGCCGATCCACAACTGCGTGGTGATGTCGAACGCCGTGCACGCCTATTGCAGCCAGTCCGACAAGGGCGAGCTGGTCATCGGGGCGGGAATCGATGCGCATAACGGCTACACTCAGCGCGGCTCGTTCCACGTGCTCGAGGAGGAGATCGCCGCCCTGCTCGAACTCTTCCCGATGTTCTCGCGCCTCAGGATGATGCGGCACTGGGGCGGCATCGTCGACGTGTGCCCGGACGCCAGCCCGATCATCTCGAAAACTCCGGTCGAGGGGTTCTACCTCAATGGCGGCTGGGGCACGGGCGGGTGGAAGGCGACGCCGGGCTCGGGGCACGTCTTCGCTGACCTGGTCGCCAACGACCGGCCGGGTCCGATAGCCACGCCCTACACGCTCGACCGCTTCAGGACCGGCAAGCTCGTCGCCGAGCATGGTGCGGCGGCCGTGGCGCATTAGGAGGACGTAATGTTTAGGATCACATGCCCCTATTGCGGCGAACGCGAGCAGACCGAGTTCCACTATGGCG
>CAZNHG010000342.1:0-3498 GCA_964572555.1 uncultured Devosiaceae bacterium
GGGCTCGAACTCGCTGATCGACCTTGTCGTCTTCGGGCGCGCCGCGGCGATCAAGGCCGGGCAGGTGATCGACAGGACGTCGGCGGTGCCCGAGGTCAACGAGGCCTCCTATGACAGGATCATGGAGCGCTTCGACAAGCTTCGCCACGCCGACGGCGGCACGCCGACGGCGCAGCTGCGCGACAGGATGCAGCGCGCCATGCAGGAGGATGCGGCGGTGTTCCGTACCGAGGAAACGCTGCAATCCGGCGTCAAGCGCGTGGGCGAATTGTGGGGCGAGCTGGCGGACCTCAAGGTCCACGACCGCTCGATGATCTGGAACACCGATCTCGTCGAGACGCTGGAGCTCGAGAACCTGATGGCGAACGCCGTCACCACGGTGGTGAGCGCCGAGGCGCGCAAGGAGAGCCGGGGGGCGCATGCGCGCGAGGACTATACCGAGCGCGACGACGAGACATGGCGGGTGCACACCCTCGCCCGGCTCTCGGAGAAAGGCGAGGTGAGCCTCGACTACCGGCCCGTGCATGTCGATCCGCTGACAAACGAGGACGCGGGCGGGATCAAGCTCGAAAAGATCGCGCCCAAGGCGCGCGTCTACTAGGAGTGCACCATGGTTGAACTGAGGCTGCCGAAAAACTCCAGGATCAAGACGGGCAAGGCGTGGCCCAAGCCGGACAGCGACAATCTGCGTGAGATGCAGGTCTATCGCTACGATCCCGATACCGGCGCCAATCCGCGCATGGACACCTATTTCGTGGACATGGACGATTGCGGGCCGATGGTTCTCGATGCGCTGTTGTGGATCAAGAACACCGTCGACCCCACGCTGACCCTGAGGCGCTCCTGCCGCGAGGGCGTGTGCGGGTCGTGCGCGATGAATATCGACGGGCTCAACACGCTGGCCTGCACCAAGGCGATCGACGAAGTGTCCGGGGTGATCCGCGTGCACCCGCTGCCGCACCTGCCGGTGGTCAAGGACCTGGTGCCGGACCTGACGACCTTCTATGCGCAGCACCGCTCCATCGAGCCCTGGCTGCAGACGAAGACGCCCGAGCCGCAGGGGGAGTGGCTGCAAAGCCACCAGGAGCGCGAGAAGCTCGACGGGCTCTACGAGTGCATCCTGTGCGCGTGCTGCTCGACCTCGTGCCCGAGCTACTGGTGGAACGGCGAGCGTTATCTCGGGCCGGCCGTGCTGCTGCAGGCTTATCGCTGGTTGATCGACAGCCGCGACGAGGCGACCGGCGAGCGGCTCGACAATCTCGAGGATCCGTTCCGCCTCTATCGCTGCCACACCATCATGAACTGCGCCAATACCTGCCCCAAGGGGCTGAACCCGGCCAAGGCGATCGCCGAGATCAAGAAGATGATGGTGGAGCGCCGGGTGTAAGCGTTCCCGGCGGTCATCGACTCGCCCCGCCGTGCTTTTGCCGCACGCCTGTGTTAGGCGTGAGGTATCGGATCAAGGGGAGGCACGAGGCTCGTGGCCAATTTCGTTACCATCGCCGAAGTCGAGGATTTTGCCGTTGCGCGGGTGCTGGTCACCGCGCTCAAGGCCCACGGTTTCCACCCCATGGAGGGCGGCGAGGCCGGTTTGCCGGGGCTGCCCGGGATCACGGGCGTGCGCGGCACGGTGGGGGTCGAGGTGCCCGAGGAGGAGGCGGACGAGGCCGAGTCGCTGGCCAGGGCCCTGATCCAGGAAATGAACGCGTGAGCGGCCTGCCGCAACCACGCCATATTCTATCGTCCTAACGGGGTATTCGGTGCACGCCGCGCGCGGGCGGTTGAATGCGCGGCGATGTTCCGGGTATAAGCCGAATTCAGACCCAATTGGCCCTTGACGGGTCCGGAGCGAGAATGACCTTCAATCGCAGCACCCGAACCGCCCTCACCGCCGTTGCCGCCACTTTCGTTCTGGCGGCCTGTTCGCCGTCATCGCCCTTCGACTCCTCGCGCCGCATGAGCGGCACCGCGCAGCAGCCGCAGAACCTGACGCCGGTGCAGAGTTCTTCGGTGCAAACCTCCTCGCTTCCGCCCCTGCAGGGGCAGGACGGGCAGGTCACCACGTCCGACGATTTCAACCCCAATGCGGGCATGCAGCAGCAGACCGGCGCGATGTCGGGGTCGACGGCCTCGGCCGACGGCTCCTTCGTCAATGTCGACGAGGTCGGCAACACCACGACCCCCGAGGGCCGCTCTCTCAGCCGGCCGCTCACCGCGACCCAGCTGCTCGGGGCCTGGACGGTCAATTCCAACATGAACACCTGCCGGGTTAACCTGACCCAGACGACGAAGACCGGGACCAACCGCTATCGCGCCTCGGCGCCGAACTGCTCGATTCCCTCGGTTTCGCTGGTGTCCTCGTGGCAGCTCGCGGGCAGCCAGGTGCAGCTCTACGACGAGAGCGGGGCGATCGTGGGGGCGTTCCAGCTCAGCGGCAACCATTTCGTCGGCACGATATCGGGCGGCCAATCCGCGACCATGGAAGGCTGACAGGCGCCGGAGCCCGCTTTTCGTGAGACATGCAAGTGTCAGCGCGGCCTATCGGGCCCTTGCGGACGCCGACGCGCTCGACCCCGATCCGGCGCAGGAAGAGGCGGCCGCGCTTCTCGATGGCATCGCCGGACAGCTCGTGGCGCTCGAGGAATCGAATGGCGGGCTCGCCGGGTTCTTCAGGAAGCGCAAGTCCGTGCCCAGGGGCGCCTATATCTGGGGCGAGGTGGGGCGCGGCAAGTCCATGCTCATGGACCTGTTCTTCGACACCGTCGCGATCGAGGCCAAGCGGCGTGTGCATTTCCACGAGTTCATGGACGAAATGCACACCGCCATCGCCGAATTCCGCGCGCGGGAGGATTCGGACAAGGGCGCGCGCGATCCCATTCCGGCGGTGGTCAAGCCGGTGCTCAAGTCGACGCGGCTGTTGTGTTTCGACGAGTTCCACGTCAACGACATCACCAACGCCATGCTGTTGCAGCGCCTGTTCGAGAAACTGTTCGCGGCGGGCGTGGTGGTGGTGGCGACCTCCAACGTGCCGCCCGGCAGGCTCTACGAGAACGGGCTCAACCGCCAGCTCTTCCTGCCCTTCATCGACCTTTTGAAAGCCCATGTGCACGTCACCGAGCTCGTGGCTGCCAAGGACTACCGGCGCGACCGGCTTTCGGGGCAGGAGATCTTTCACTTCGGCGAGGGGGGCGACGATGCCATGGACCGGATGTGGCAGCGCCTCGCCGGCGGACAGGCGGGCGAGGCGACGGCGCTCACCTTGCTGGGGCGCGAGATCGCCGTGCCGCGGCACGCCATGGGGGTGGCGCGGTTCGCCTTCGCCGATCTGTGCGAGAAACCGCTGGGCGCGCGCGACTACCTGAAGATTTCGAACGCCTTTCACACCCTGATCATCGATCGGGTGCCGCAGTTCGACGGCACACGCTCGAACGCGGCGCAGCGTTTCATCCAGCTCGTCGATACGCTTTACGACCGCGGGGTGAAGCTGGCGGCGAGTTT
>CAZNHG010000343.1:0-3469 GCA_964572555.1 uncultured Devosiaceae bacterium
TGTCGGCGTGTTCCTGTTCGACGAGCCGCTGTCCAATCTCGATGCCAAGCTGCGCACCGAGATGCGGCTGGAGATCAAGAAACTGCACGACGAACTCAGCCACACCATCGTCTATGTGACGCACGACCAGATCGAGGCCATGACGATGGCGACCAAGATCGCGGTCATGGACGGCGGCGTGATCCAGCAGTTCGGCACGCCCGACGAGATTTACGAGCGGCCCGCCAACCTGTTCGTCGCCGGGTTCGTCGGCTCGCCGCCGATGAACCAGCGCGCGGCGACACTCGCCATCGCTGGCGGCAAGACCGAAGCGGTCTTCGCCAACGGGACGCGGCTCGACGTCTCGGACTATCCGTTCATGGACAGGCCGTCCAATGGCGACGAGGTGATCGTGGGCCTCAGGCCCGAGGACTTCGACGTGTTCGGCGGCTCGGCCGAGGCGCGGGCGGGCACGTTCGAACTCGAGGTGCAGTACACCGAGCGCACCGGGCCGGATGCGAGCGCCTATTTCAATTTCGAGGGCGATCTGCTGGCGCTGCGCGTGGCGCCGGACGTCGCCTCCGGGCTGACGCCCGGCGAGACCGTGTCCGTGGGATTTCTCAAGGGCAAGGCCAATCTTTTCGATGCCGCTGGCGGGCATCGGATCTAGCCATATCACAGCTAAACAGGGAGAGAGGAAGATGAAACCAACGACACGGATTGCCGGCCTCGCCGCCGGTTTGATGCTGGGTACGGTGCCGCTTGCGGCGGGTGCGGAGGAGCTGGTGGTCTATCACAGCTGGTCCTCGGAGGCCGAGGTCGCCGCGCTGAACGTGCTCAGAAACGGCATGGAGGAGATGGGTCACTCCTGGACCGATATCGCCATTCCCCACGACACCGGCTCGAACGTGAACCTGATGAGCCTGATCACGGGCGGGCAGCCGCCCAACGTGTTCATGGAATCCAATCCCGGTGTCTATCGCGACATCGCCGGGATGGGCATGGGGTACCCGCTGACCGAGTGGTACGAGCAGAACGACATTCTCGACAACCTGCCGGATTCGGTAACCAAGTCGATCCGGGTGGACGGCGAGATCGTCAAGGTGCCCACGGCCCTGCATATCGACGGGATGGTCTACTACAACACTGCCGTCGCGGAGGACGCCGGGGTCGATCCGGCGTCCTGGGAATCGCTCGACGACATGTTCGCCGATTTCGATGCGGTGCGCGAGGCCGGGTACGATCCGGTCGCCGTGGGCAGCCAGCCTTTCCAGGTGGGCTACCTGCTGCACGCGCTGACGGCGGCGGTTGCCGGCACCGAGACCTACAGCGCCATCTACGGCGCCGAGGTCGATCCGGAGGCGCTCGATTCTCAAGGGTTCCGCGAAACCCTCGACGTGCTGCGCAAGTTCGCCGACGAGGCGGGACCGGCGGCGCAGAACCGCCCGTGGAACGAGACCACCAACGAGGTGATCACCGGCAATGCGTTGATGCAGGTGCACGGTGACTGGATGAAGGGCGAGTGGCTGGCGTCGGGCGCGACGCCGGGGAACGAGTTCGGCTGCATCCAGATCCCGGGGGCCGAGGCAGTCGTTGCGACGGTCGATGCCTGGGGCCTGCTGGGCGGGGTGCCCGATGCCAAGCGCCAGGCCGAGCTGGACTTCGCCTCGGTGGTGCTCGATCCCGAGATCCAGGCGGGGTTCGCGGCCGAAAAGGGCTCGACGCCGGTGCGGCTTGATGCGCCCGAGGGAAGCCTCGACGCGTGCAGCCAGGAGGTTCTCGACATCCTGTCCGATCCCGAGCACCAGGTGCAGAACCCGCACAACACGGCCGATGCGGACTGGATGAACTCGATCTGGGACGTGGCCTTCAACTACTGGAGCGATCCGGAGATGACCGTCGACGAGGTCGTCGCCAAGCTCCAGGAGAACTACGAGCTCATTCTGGGCTGACCCGAGACGGCCGGAGGCGGTTGTGCCGTCTCCGGTTCCCTTCTTCCCGCCCGTTGCACGGCGGACTCCAATGCACCGGCATAACCGATGTTCGGCGTCCCGCCGCCTGTGGCGTGCGTCCAGCAATCAGGAACAGACAAATGGACAACAGACTTCTGGATGAAGACGCGGTGATGCAGATCTGCTTCGTCACCGAGGACGTCGAGAAATCGGCGCGCTGGTTCGCCGATCTCACCGGCAAGCCGCTGCCCGCGTTGGGCAAGGCGGCCGAACCCGAGGAGGCCAGGGCTGTCTACCACGGCCAGCCGGCGCGCGTGGGGTGCAAGATCATGATGTTCGCGTTCGGCAATATCGACGTGGAATTCCTCGAGCCCGGACCGGAGAAGAGCGCCTGGCGCGACCTTCTCGAGGAGCGCGGACCGGGGTGCCATCACATCGCGTTCAAGACGCGGAACCTGACCGAGCGCAACGCCTATCTCGAGAGCAAGGGCCACACGCTGCTGCAGCGCGGCGAGTTCGACGGCAGCCACGGGCGCTATGCCTATTACGATACGGTTGCCGATCTCGGTGCGATGATCGAGTTGCTCGAGTTCGACTCCGACAAGGAGCCGCAGGGCTGACTCCATGACGTATACCTATTCCTTCCAGCTCTATTCCGCCCGGCATTTCCCGCCGATCGATGCCCAGCTCCCCCTTCTCAAGCAGATGGGATACGACGCGGTCGAACCCTGGCCGCCCGCCTACGAGGACGATGCGGCGGCGTTCGGGCGGCGGCTCGCGGACGAGGAGCTCGCGTGCACCGGGTTCCACATGCCGCTCAGGGGACTGGTCGAGGAGACGGCGAAATATGTCGAGATCGCCCAGGCGCTGGGCGCGCGCTACATGATTCCGCCCTTCATCCCGCCCGAGGAGCGCGGCACGACGGCCGATGCCTGGAAGCGCGTGGGGGCGCAGCTCGCCGAAGGGGCGGAGAAAGTGGCCCCGCACGGGCTCAAAGTGCTGTGGCACAACCATGATTTCGAATATGCGCCCCTGGCCGACGGTTCGCGGCCCATCGATCATCTGCTCGGGGTCTCTCACACCGTCGGTTTCGAGATCGATTGCGGCTGGATCATGCGCGCCGGGGCCGATCCGGCGGCCGAACTCGAAAAATTCGCCGGCAGGATCTTCGCCATCCAGGTCAAGGACATGGCGCCGCCGGGTACCGAGGAAGACGACGGGTGGACCGCGACGGGAGACGGGATCATCGACTGGCCCGCGCTCGCCCCGCTCTTCGCGGCGACGCCGGCCGATCATATCGTGACCGAGCACGACAACCCCTCCGACTGGGCCGTTTTCGCGCGCCGGTCGCTTGCCTACGCGAAGGGCACGTTCTCTTAACCAACTTCGCAGTTTTCCCGTGCGGGGGCAGTTCCAAACCCTTGTGGCAAAACCATCTTAACGCCTTCGCCTTCAGGATCGGCGGCGAAGTTCAGTGGTGTGAGATGTTCAACTCAGCACGCAAGAAATTGCCGGCGCGTGACTACGTATCGATCGTG
>CAZNHG010000344.1:0-3460 GCA_964572555.1 uncultured Devosiaceae bacterium
CGTGGGGCAAGAATAACCGAGGAAACAGAAACGAGGACAAGTGTGCTGTAACGCCTGGCTGACGGGGATTTGGTTCTCTACGCCCACCCCCTCCCCGCGTCATCCTCGGGCTTGACCCGAGGATCCATGAGGCCTGTGCCAATCGGCAAGCGGGCGTGTGTCAGGCATCGGGCGCACCACGCCACCTCCCGCATGGCCATCTCATCATGGGCCCTCGGGTCAAGCCCGAGGGTGACGACGGAGTGGGAGGCGGTGTGGAGGGAGGCTGCCCTCTCCGTCATTCCCATGCAAATGGGAATCCAACAGCGGGTGCCGCACAGCACCCAGGCTGCGGTACCGGGCACAGGCCCTGCTACAGCACATCCACCTTCCCAAGCAACCAACTCGGCTGGATTCCCGCGGGAGCCTGTCCCCGCGAAGGCGGGGACGGGAATGATGTGGTGGGTTGGGTGTGTGGGAGAGTGGTGAGCGGGCGTGACAACCGGGAGGCGGGATCATGCCGCCCCTACAGCTCCAGCGGCACCACCTCGCCCCGGTCCAGCGTCACCACGCGATCCGCGCGCCGGGCGAGGTCGTGGTTGTGGGTGGCGATGAGGGCTGCCGCGCCCTGGTTGCGCACCAGCGAGATCAGGGATTCGAACACGCGGTCGCTCGTCCCGGGGTCGAGATTGCCCGTCGGCTCGTCGGCAAGGATGACGTGGGGCGTGTTGGCGGTTGCGCGGGCGATCGCAACGCGTTGCTGCTCGCCGCCCGAGAGCTCGGCGGGGCGGTGGGTGGCGCGGTCGGCAATGCCCAGGGCGTCCAGCAGGGCCTCGGAGTGCTTGTCCGCCGCCTTGCGGTCCACGCCGGCGATAAGCTGGGGCATGGTGACGTTTTCGAGCGCGCTGAACTCGGGCAGCAGGTTGTGGAATTGGTAGACATAGCCGATGCCGGTGCGCCGCATCTGCGTGCGGGCGCGGTCGGAGAGATGCGATGTCGCCTGCCCCCGGATCTCGACCTCCCCGTGCTGCGGGCGCTCCAGCAGGCCGCTGACGTGCAGCAGCGTCGATTTGCCGGCGCCCGAGGGCGCAACCAGAGCCACCAGTTCGCCGCCGGCGACGCTGAGATTGACGTTTTCGAGCACCGGCACGAGCGAGTCCGCCTCGCCGTAGTGCCGGTGAATGCCGGTCAGGGTCAGGTGCGGATTACTCATAGCGCAGGGCCTCGACCGGATCGTATTGCGCGGCGCGCCAGGCCGGATAGAGCGTCGCCAGGAAACTCAGCCCCAGCGACATGCACGCGATGAGGATGACCTCCGCCGGCTCGACCTTGGAGGGCAATTCGGACAGGAAGAACACCTCGGGCGGGAACAGGGTCAGCCCCAGAACCTGGGACAGCCACGCCCGAATCGCCTCGGCGTTGGCGGCGAGAACCAGCCCCAGGGCGAGCCCGATCGCGGTGCCGAGGAACCCGATGGCGGTGCCCGTCATGCAGAAGATGCGCATGATGGAGGCGCGCGTCGCGCCCATGGTGCGCAGGATGGCGATGTCCCGGCCCTTGTCCTTCACCAGCATGACGAGGCTCGAAATGATGTTGAACGCGGCGACGACGACGATCATCGAGAGGATGACGAACATCACCACGCGCTCCACCTGCAGCGCCGAGAAGAAGGTCTGGTTGCGCTGCTGCCAGTCGGTGAGGACCATGGGACGGTCGAGCGACTGCTGGATGCGCTGGCGCATTGTGTCGACGGCGTCGGGGTTGTCGACGAAGACCTCGACGGCGGAGGCGGAATAGACGCGCCTGTACGCCTCGTCGATCTCTGCGTCGGTCGCCTCCATGCCGGGTGGCTCCATGCCGTCGCGCAGCACGTCCTCGTACTTCTTGAAGTAGGTCTGGGCCGTCTGCATGGGCATGTAGGCGAAGAAGCTGTCGAACTCGACCATGCCCAGGTCGAAGATGACGTTGACCGGGTAGGAGCGGATTTGCGGCGTCGTGCCGAAGGGCGTCACCGAGCCCTGCGGGGTGATCAGGCTCACGGAGTCTCCCAGCGACACACCGAGCCGCTGCGCCAGGCGGTAGCCGATGGCAATGCCTTCGCTGCTGTCCCAGGCGTCCCAGCCCCCCTGGGCTGCACCATTATAGAGAAGGTCGAGCTTCTCGATGTCCTCGAGCGTCATGCCGCGCACGCTTACCCCGGTCGCGTCGCCCGGGCCGGAGGCGAGCACCTGCCCTTCCACGAAGGCGACGGCACGGGTGACGCCATCCACCTCCTCGATCCGGGTGACGACCTTGCGGTAGTCGGTGAACTGCGATTCGATAGGGAACGCGCTGAAATGACCGTTGAGCCCGAGGATCTTTGACAACAGCTCGTCGCGGAAACCGTTCATGACCGAGGTCACCACGATCAGGGTGGCCACGCCGATGACGATGCCCGTCAACGTCAGGCCCGCGATCACCGATATGAAGGTGTCGGCCCGTCGCGCGCGCAGATAGCGGCCGGCGACCACGCGCTCGAAGCGCGCGAAGGGCCGTGTCGACCTGGGCGAGGACGACCTGGGCGCGGTGGCGTGCGGCGCGGTGTCGGTCAAACGTCGTCCCGCCTCTGTGGTTCGATCAGAGCGCGGATGCGCTCGACAGCGCCGCTGAGCGGCACGGTCTCGCGCTCCCCGGTTTTGCGATCCTTGATCTCGACCTCACCGGCTTTCAGCCCGCGTGGGCCGAGAACGACCTGGTACGGCATGCCGACGAGATCGGCGGTGGCGAACTTCGAGCCGGCGCCCTCGTCACGGTCGTCGTACAGAAGATCGATCCCCGCGGCGGTCAACTCGCTATAGAGCTTTTCGCAAGCGGCATCGCAGTCGGCATCGCCCGCCTTGAGATTGATCAGCACCGCCTCGAAGGGCGCCACGCTCACAGGCCAGATGATGCCGTCATCGTCGTGCCCGGCCTCGATCAGCGCGGGAACCACGCGCGTCAGCCCGATGCCGTGAGAACCCATGTGCACCGGCGTCTCCTGGCCGTCGGGCCCGGTCACGGTCGCACCCATGGGCTCGGAGTATTTCGTACCGAAATAGAAGATCTGCCCCACCTCGATGCCGCGAGCCGCGATGCGCTTGCCCTCGGGCACGGCCGCCTCGTACTCGGCCATGTCGAGCATGTCCTCGGTGGCAGCGTACAGCGAGGTCCAGTCCCCCACCATGCCGGTGAGGTCGCCGAGATAGTCGACATCACGCGGCGGGATGGGCTTGTCCAGGAGGTCGCTGTGGCAATAGACCGCCGTCTCGCCGGTATCGGCGAGCACGATGAACTCGTGGCTGAGGTCACCGCCGATGGGTCCCGTTTCGGCGCGCATCGGAATCGCGGTCAGCCCCATGCGGTGGTAGGTGCGCAGATACGCCACGAACATGCGGTTATAGGCCTCGACCGCCTTGTCGCGGTCGAGATCGAAGGAATAGGCGTCCTTCATCAGGAACTCGCG
>CAZNHG010000345.1:0-3458 GCA_964572555.1 uncultured Devosiaceae bacterium
TGCGTCGAGGTGTGGCTGTCACCGCACACGATGGTCATGCCCGGCAGGGTAAAGCCCTGCTCCGGCCCGACGATGTGAACGATGCCCTGGCGCTTGTCGAGCTCGTTGTAGTACTCGATGTCGAATTCCTGGGCGTTCTGCGCCAGGGTCGAGACCTGCAGCGCGCTTTCGGGATCGTCGATGCCGTGCGTACGGTCGGTGGTGGGCACGTTGTGGTCGACCACCGCCAGCGTGCGCTGCGGCGCACGCACCTTGCGATCCGTCAGGCGCAGCCCCTCGAAAGCCTGCGGGCTAGTCACTTCGTGCACAAGATGACGATCGATATAAATGAGCGACGTGCCGTCATCGTTCGTCGCCACGAGGTGATCGTCCCATATCTTGTCGTAAAGTGTCTTTCCGGTGCTCATCGAGTTCTTGTCCAAGTGGTCGTGTGGGTCGTGGAGTATCCGGCGCGGCAGCAGCCGTGCGGACACGTCCGCAGTCCTCATATAGGGCGCATTTCGCACGAGGTTAAGAGGAACCCGACCGTCACGAAAGCGCCCGGCGCACCGCGTTCTACGCCCAACCGGCTGAACGGGTCAAGCTGACACGCCCCGTCGGCCGCGGCGGCGGGGCGGGGCGATCCGCCCTGTCGTGCTACGTGACCATAACGGCATCTTACCACTCGACTTTTGCCGTTTGCACCCGCAGTGTGGGGAGGGGAAGACCACGAGGCCATCAGGGGGAGCGCGAGGCATGGTTGAAATCGGCGCGACAGTTCGTGAAGCCTTAAAGCAACGGATCGGCGATCTCGCCACGACGGATCCCGGCCTCGCCCATTTCCTGCAGTTCACGCTCGGCGGCATCGAGGACCACGATCTCGCCGGCTTCACCGCGACGGACCTCGAGACGATCCTGACGCGCTCCTATGCGCTTCTGGGCCGGCGCGGGAGCGACCACCACTCGATCGACTTTCACGCCCCAAAGGGCCCGGACGGCGGCATGGTCATCGACATCTTCGTCGAGAACATGCCCTTCCTCGTCGATTCCGTTCTCGGCGCCATCAGGGGGTGCGGCGGGGAGATACGGCTGTTCGCCCACCCCATCCTGCCGCTCGATCCGCACGGCAAGCCCCCCTATGTGCGGGCCGAGAGCGACAACGACACCCCGCTCGAGAGCTTCCTGCACGTTCACATCGAGCCGTTGCCCGGCGACGACGCCGTCGCCGAGATGCGCAGCGAGCTCGGCCAGGTGCTCGAAGAGGTTCGCAGGGCGGTCTATGGCTGGCGCCCCATGCTCCAGCGCCTGCGCCAGCTCGTGCAGGACTATCGCGAGAACGCGCCCGCCGTCGCCTCGGACGAGCTCGCGGAAACCCTGCATTTCCTCGCCTGGCTGGCCGACCACAATTTCACGTTCCTCGGCATGCGCGAATACCGCGTGGCGGGCACGGGCGATGCCCTGACGCTCGAGCCGGTGCCCGAAAGCGGCATCGGCATTCTCGAGGACCCCGAATACCGCTTCCTGCGTGACGGAACGGCCTTCGTGGAAATGACCGAGCAGCACACCGCCTTCCTCAAGGCGAACGAACCGCTCATGGTCACCAAGGCCAATGTGCGCGCCCGTGTGCACCGGCGCGCCTACATGGACTATGTCGGGGTCAAGCTCTATCGGCCAGGAGGCGAGCTGGCGGGCGAATTGCGTATCCTGGGACTGTTCACCTCTATGTCGCTGTCGACCCCGCACACCGAGGTGCCGCTGATCCGGCGCAAGATTTCCGCGGTGATGCGGCGCTCCGGCTACGACCCGCAAAGCCATGCCGGCAAGGCGTTGATGGCCGCGCTCGACAACTATCCGCGGGACGAGCTGTTCCAGATTTCCCCCGACGAGCTGTTCGAATTCGCCACCATCATCGCCAACCTGCCCGACCGGCCGCGCGTGCGCGTCCTGCCGCGCATCGACAGCTTCGACAACTTCGTCTCGATCCTGCTGTACATGCCGCGCGACCGCTACGATTCGGACGTGCGGGCCCGCATCGGCAGCCATCTCGCCCGGCGCTTCGAGGGCCGGATATCCGCCTACTATCCGCACTTCCCCGAGGGCGAGCTGGTGCGCGTGCACTTCATCGTCGGGCGTGACGGCGGAAAGACGCCCCGGCCCGACCGAGAAACGCTGGAGCAGGAGGTCGCCGAGCTCACCCGCACCTTCGGCGACCGGCTGATCGAGGCGACGGACGACCCCGCCGCCATCGCCGACTACACCGACGCCTTCTCTCCCGCCTACCAGTCGCAGAATTCGCACACCGACGCGCTTCACGACATCGCGGTGTTCCGCAAGCTGGGCACGGGCGAGGACATCGCAGTGCGCCTGACCAAGCCGGACGATTCCTACGCCGAACTCACGCTGAAGGTGTATCACGCCGGCTCGCCCATTCCGCTGAGCGACCGCGTGCCGATGCTGGAGAACTTCGGCTTCAGGGTGATCGACGAGCGCACCTACTCGATCAATCCGCGCGATCGGATCGAGCGGTGCCTGCATGACATGGTCATCCGCCCCGCCGACACCACCGCCACGGGGCTGACCACCATCGCCCCCCTGATCGAGCAGGCGATTCTGGCGGTGTGGAACCGCGAGGCCGAGAACGACGGGTTCAACCGCCTGGCGGTCGGCGCGGCCATGCCCTGGGACGACGTGGCAATCCTGCGGGCCCTGGGGCGCTATCTCAAGCAGGTGGGCACCACCTATTCCCAGCGCTACATGTGGACCGCGCTCGCGGCGCACCCCGACACCGCCGGGCATCTCGTGGCGCTGTTCCACACCCGCCACCAGCCGGATTACGCGGGCGATCGCGAGGCGGACGCGGCGCGGCTCGAATCGGAAGTCCTGACTGCGCTCGAGGATGTCAGCTCGGCCGACGAGGACATGATCATCCGGCACTTCCTCAATCTCATCAAGGCGAGCCTGCGCACCAACTTCTACCAGCGCGGCAGCGATGGCAGCCGGCGCCCGGCCCTGTCGATCAAGTTCGACCCCGCGCTGATCGACGGCCTGCCCGCCCCGCGCCCCTTCCGCGAGATCACGGTCTATTCGCCCGCGGTCGAGGGCGTGCACCTGCGCGGTGGCGCCATCGCGCGCGGCGGCATCCGCTGGTCGGACCGGCCGGAGGATTTCCGCACCGAGGTGCTGGGCCTGATGAAGGCGCAGATGGTCAAGAACGCGGTGATCGTCCCCGTCGGCGCCAAGGGCGGGTTCGTGCCCAAGATCATCCCCGCTGATGCGGACCGCGAGACGGCGTTCTCGCTCGGCACCGCCGCCTACAAGATCTATATCGGCGCTCTTCTCGATATCACCGACAATCTCGACGGCGACACGGTGATCCCGCCGGCGACGGTCGTGCGCCATGACGGCGACGACCCCTACCTCGTGGTCGCCGCCGACAAGGGCACCGCGACCTTCTCCGACATCGCGAACGCCATCTCGCT
>CAZNHG010000346.1:0-3454 GCA_964572555.1 uncultured Devosiaceae bacterium
CCTCGCGGAACTCGCGGGGCACGCTGTCGAAGAACTGCTTGTAGACGATCACCACCACCGGAAGGATGAGCTGGGGCAGGATCACGCCGAGCCAGGTATTGATCAACCTGAACTCCGCCATCAGGACGAAGTGGTTCACGATCAGCGCCTGGATGGGAACCATGAAGCTCGCCAGGATGGTGTACCAGAGCACCGTCCGCCCGGGGAACCTGAGCTGGCTGATGGCATAGCCGCAGGTCGCGCCCATCGCCACCACCAGCACCGTCACCGACAGCGAGGTCACAACGGAATTGAGGTACCAGGTGCCGATGTTGGTGTTCAAAAGGATGTGAGCATAGGCTTCGAGGGTGAATTCCTCGGGCCAGAGGCCCAGCCCCGGCGCGACCACATCCTGCTCCGGCTTCACCGAGGTGACGACCGCCCAGTAGAGCGGAAACGCCCAGATGACCGCCGCCACAACCGTGAAAACGGTGATGGCGAGGCCCGCCTTGTCCACCGCCCAGATCAGGCGCAGGCGGTTGAGGCCCGAGGCGTTGCCGATGGTTGCCGTGTTTGCCTGAACAGTCATTTCTCACCTCGTGCCCTCAGGGCCTGGAACTGCAGCACGGAGAAGACGACCACGATCACGAAGAGCGCGACCGCGACGGTGGCGGCATAGCCCCCGTTGTTGCGCTGGAAGGCCTGGTCGTAGATGTACTGCACCAGCACCATGGTCGGGTCGGTCCGCCCGCCCTGGGCGAACAGATAGACCTGGTCGAAGATCTTGAGCTGCAGGATGAGTTGAATGGTCATTACCAGGACCGTGATCGGCCAGATCAGCGGCCAGGTCAGCCGGCGGAACTGGGTCCACCGCCCGGCACTGTCGAGGGCGGCGGCTTCGTAGATCTCGGGCGAGATGGCGCGCAGCCCGGCGAGGAACAGCAGGACGTTGAAGCCCACCGTCCACCACACGGTGATCATCGCCACGGTCGGCAGGAACAGCCAGACCGTTCTGAACACCGGAACCCTTTCGCCGAAGAGAAGCGTCAGCGGGCCCTGCATGATGCCGAACTGGGTGTCGAACATCCAGTTCCAAACGAGGAAAACCACCGAGACCGGCAGAATGTAGGGCAAGAAGAAGAGCGCGAGGATGATCGACTGCATCCATCCGTTGAGCCGGTTGACCATCATGGCGATCCCCAGCCCCACAAGGGTCGAGGGAATGACGGTCAGCACCACGAAATACGCGGTGTTGAACACGGCCGTCCTGAACCGCCTGTCGCCGAGCATTTCGGCGTAGTTCTCGAGACCGACCCATTCGCCCGGCCCGATCAGCGGGGCGTCGGTAAAGCTCATCCTGACCATGTTGTAGGTCGGATAGATGAACAACACCGCATAGACGAGCACGAAGGGTGCGATCAGCACCGCCGCGGTGAGAATTTCGTTGCGTCTGTTCTTGATCATGGCACCCCCTCCCGGATGGGGAACCGGGCCGGCACGTCAGCCCCGACGCGCCGGCCAAGCTCTCAGGCGTTAGTCGGCCTGGTCCTGCAGATCGGCACGGAGGTCTTCCATGGCGGTCTGGGTGTCCATCTCGCCGTTGATCGCGGGGATCAGGTAGTTGCCCGCCGCGTCATAGACCGGCGAAGCCACACCGGCGAGCGGCGAGCGCGGATCGAACACGGCCGTGTCGGCAAGCACCGAATAGGTCGCATTCGGCTCCTTGTTGGCGAACTCGTCGGATTCACGCACCGGCGAGTAGGCGGGGATATGCCCGGCATCGGACCATGCCAGCGAGTTCTCGTTCATCCAGCGGATAACCTCGAACACGGCGGCCTTCTTCTCTTCGCTCATCTCGCCCATCGGGTTGTTCGGAATGGCGAAGGCGTGCGAATCTGCCCAGGTCGCGGGATGATCGAAGAAGGTCGGCAGCGCGACGGCGCCCCACTCGAACCCGAGCTCGCCCTCGGCGGCAAGGTCGGTCATCGTCGGGACTTCCCAAACGCCGTTGATGTGCATGGCTGCCTCGCCCGAGGTGAACAGGGCGATCGAAGCGGGGTATTCGGTCTGGGCCGGCGCCAGGCCTTCCTTGACCCAGTCCGCGATGACGTTTGTCGCGTTGACGGCCTTGTCGAGATTATCGCCCGGCAGGAACTCGCCGTTCTCGTCGAGCATCACGCCGTCCTGCTGGCCCAGAAGCGACAGGAAGATGCGCCACTGGCTGCTGCCGCCGGCGCTGTGGATCGAAATGGGATATTCGAACCCGGCTTCCTTGAGCGTTTCGAGAGCGCCGTGGAAGTTCTCGACACCGTCCAGGCCGGTGGGCAGGCCGTCGTCACCCAGAAGACCGGCCTCGGCCAGCGCGTCCTTGTTGTAGTACAGGACAACCGAGTGGATATCGAAGGGCACGCCGTAGAGCGCACCGTCGTATTGCGCCGCCTGCCAGTTGCTCTCGGCATAGCTGTCCGGGCCAAGGCCGACGCTTTCAAGATCCTCGAGCGAGATTTCCTTGAGCGCTCCACTCTCGACACCCAGCGGGATGCGGGAGAGGTGATAGGTCATCACGTCCGGCCCCTCGCCGATGGCGGCCGAAGTCTGGACGCGGGTGTAATAGGGTGTACCCCATTCGAGCGTCGTCGCGTCGATCTGGATCTCACCCTCGTGCTCGGCGTTGAACTTGTCGAGCAGCGCCTTCATGCGCACACCGTCGCCGCCGGACAGGAAGTCCCACCACACGACGGTCTGCTGGGCATAGGCGGCACCCCCCAGCGACATGACCGCGGTCGTGGCGAGTGCCAGCTTGAGTAGGTTCGTTTTCATCGTGATTTCCTCCCTTGGAAATTTCTCCTGTTGCTCCATGCTCGATTTGCGCCTTCGAGAACCTCCTCCCGGCGCTGGCAGCGGGCCGGCATCGAGCGAATCGACGCCGCCGCCAAAGCTCGTAACGCGCTACGCCGCACCCTTGCGGGTGGCGTCCGCGTGGTAGGCGGCGTCATCGGCGTCGAACAGGTGCGCCATGCCGCCATCGATGCTCAGGTGTACGGGCGCGCCGACCTCCAGATCGCTCATGCCCTGCTCCTCGGCAATCACGGTGAGATCGTCATCGAGCCGCACATAGGCGAAGGTCCGGTCGCCCAGCCGCTCCACGACGTCCGAGGTGCCCGCCGCGTCGCCCTCGCCCTGGCTGACGTGGACGGCCTCGGGCCGGATGCCGAGCGTGAAGCTGCCGCCGCTCGGCAAGCCGCTCGTGGGGATTTCGGTCCGGATGCGCGTCTTGTTGGGCAGCGTCACCACGGCTCGGCCGCCTTCGTCGGCAAGGTCGGCCACCGGCAGGAAGTTCATCGCCGGCGAGCCCACGAAGTTGGCGACGAACCGCGAGGCGGGGCGCGAATAGATTTCCATGGGCGTGCCGATCTGCTCGATCTTGCGGTTGTTCATCACGACGATCCGGCTGGCGAGCGTCATCGCCTCGACC
>CAZNHG010000347.1:0-3438 GCA_964572555.1 uncultured Devosiaceae bacterium
GTGGGCAAGATCTCCGACATCTATGCGGGCAGCGGCGTCACCCACAAGCTCAAGGCGTCGGGGAACATGAACCTGTTCGACAAGACCCTTGAGGCCATGGACATGGCCGCCGACGGGGCGCTGATCTTCACGAACTTCGTCGATTTCGACCAGGAATACGGCCACCGGCGCGACGTGCCCGGATACGCGGCCGCGCTCGAGCAGTTCGACCGGCGCCTGCCAGAGATCGTCGCCCGCATGCGCGACGACGATTTACTGGTGGTCACCGCCGACCACGGCAACGATCCTACATGGACCGGCACCGACCACACCCGCGAGCAGGTGCCCGTCCTGTGTTTCGCCCCGGGTCTGTCCGCGCGCTCGTTCGGGCTGCGCCCCACCTTCGCCGACATCGGCGAGTCGATCGGGCGCTGGCTGCGCTTGACGCCCGGCCGGCACGGAACCGGTTTCCTCTGACGCGTTTTCGGAGTAAGGAAACCGCCCGTACGCCGAAAATGCGGCCGCCACGCCAGAAAACGCCAGCCTGCCGGGGAAGCGCTCATGAAAAACGTCACCGTCGTCGACCATCCGCTGGTCCAGCATAAGCTCACCATCATGCGCGACAAGGATACCTCGACGGCGAGCTTCCGGCGCCTGCTGCGCGAGACGGCCCATCTGCTGTGCTACGAGGTGACCCGCGACCTCGAGCTCGACGAAGTCGACATCGAGACCCCGCTCGAGCCGATGAAGGCCCCGGCGCTCAAGGGCAAGAAGCTCGTCTTCGCCTCCATCCTGCGGGCCGGCAACGGGTTGCTGGAGGGCATGCTCGACCTCGTGCCGGCCGCCCGTGTCGCCCATATCGGGCTGTTCCGCGATCCCGAAACGCTCCAGCCGGTCGAGTATTATTTCAAGGCGCCCTCGGACGTGGCAGACCGGCTGGTGATCGTCGTCGATCCCATGCTCGCGACGGCCAACTCGGCGGTGGCGGCCGTCGACCGGCTCAAGCGGCGGGGCGCCAACAATTTGCGCTTCCTTTGCCTTCTCGGCGCGCCCGAGGGCGTCAAGGCCTTCACTGAGGCCCACCCCGACGTGCCTGTATTCACCGCAGCGATCGACAGCCACCTCAACGATCACGGCTACATCGTGCCCGGCCTGGGCGATGCGGGCGACCGCATGTATGGGACCCGATAGAGCGTTTTCAGAAAAAGTGGCACCCACTTTTTCGGTTCGAAAGCGCGCCCACTTGGAATTTAGAACCTTCAGTCACACTGAAGGTTCTAGTCCTTGAGGGGCAGCCCCAGCGCGATCAGCTTGGGCCGCAGTTCCTCGGGCGAGGTGAAGTGAATGGCCGTCATCCCGAACTTGCGCGCGGCGATGATGTTCGCCTCGTTGTCATCGATGAACACGCAGGTCTGCGGGTCGAGGCTGTAGCGCTCGCAGAACAGGCGATAGATGCGCGGATCGGGTTTGACCAGCCCCTCGAGCCCGGAGACGACGACCCCGTCGAAGTTCTCCAGGAACGGCCAGTCGCCCAGCACCGATACCCATTTCTCCCAGGAGAAGTTGGTGATCGCGAAGGTGGGGATCTCCGCTGCCACCAGCTCGTCGTGGATGTCGATCGTGCCCTGGTAGAGCCCGCCGATCATCTCCTTCCAGCGCTCGTCATAGGCCTGGATCTCGCGCCAGTAGCGCGGAAACCGGGTGATCAGCCGCGCCACGCCCTCGGAGTAGATGTCCCCGGCATCGAACTCGAGGTTCCAGTCGAGCGTGCACACATTGTCCTGGAACCACTGCGCTTCCTCCTCGGTCGCGAAGAGCTTGCGGAACAGGTGCATCGGGTTCCAGTCGACGAACACGCCGCCCAGATCGAAAACGGGAATGAGATGCTCGGACATGAAAACTCCGCGGCCACGGGAACACACCGGCGGCTATGGCACGCAAGCCATCCCCGCGCAAGCCATGGTGATGGCGCCGGTCAGATGATGTCGATGAACTCGCCGTAGCGCGGAACGTAGAAATGTTCCTTGTAAAGATCGAGCGTGTCCGGAAGCACGAGGCTGGTCAGCGACTGGTACGCCATTTCCGCCTCCGAGACGATGACGTAGGTCTCGCTCGCCATGGCCGTGAACTCGCCGGGCAGGTCGTAGGCGTCGTCCTCTTCGTGCGGATCGCCCCCGTTGGTGCCGCGGCTCCATTCGACCGTGGCATTGCCGTCCGCATCCACGTAGACGCAGGTCACCACCTGCTTGAGGTCGGAGGCGTCATAGGGCGCCACCGTGATCTTGGCGGCGGCGAACAGGTCCTGGAGTTCGGCCTCGGTGAGATCGCCCCGTTTCTGCGCCACGAGGTCGCCCAGCGAGGACGCCGCCGCCGTCAGCCGGCGGTCATAGGCGATAGCCCGGCTCGCTTCCATGCTGCCGAAGTAGAGCACCATCAGCAGGGGCATGGTCAGCGCGAACTCCACGGCCGCCGCCCCGGTCTCGGCCCGCCAGAAGCGCTTCACCATCTCCGAAAAGTCGAGCATCACGGGTCTCATGTTCCACCGTTCCCTGCGAATGGCTCGTTGCGCCACACCTCGGCCGACCCCATCAGCAACGTGCCGTCCGACAGGCTGGCGAGATTGAACCCGAAGATGTCGAAGAGGGTGTCCCATTTGTAATAGGCCTGCGCCAGCACGATGCTGCGGCCGCCGCCCGGCTCGTAGGCTTCGGCGATGGTCCACTCCGCCGTGTCGGTATCGACCGGCGAGACCGTGTCGGCGTCGGTGAACGAGCCGATGGTGGTGATGCGCATCCGGATCTTGCCGCAATCGAACAGCCCGTAGGTGTGGTTGCAGATCTCGGCCCGGAATTGTTCCGCATCGTAGGACTGCTGTTGGGCCTGGCCCGTGCGGATCAGGCGCACGCTGTCATGCAGGGCACTTTCGAAGACGTTGCGGGCGAGGAACGTGATGCCCGTCTCCATGATTGCCGCGATCATGGCGAAGAACGGCAGCGCCAGCATGCCGAACTCGATCGCGGTCACGCCCGTGTCGTCGCGCACGATACGCCCCGCGCGGCGCAGCAACCGCAGTGCCGGAAGCGGCCTTGTCGATGTGATCTTGCTCATTCCCATGACAGTCATCATCCACGAACAGAAGGGCGGACAGTAGGCGGTTATGCCTAATCGAAGGTTAGATTGCGGGTCCCTGAAAGCGCCTATCCACCAGCGTGGTGAATGCCCGGTTAATGCTGAAAGGCGGTTTTGGCGGGTGTTCTGGCACCGGCGGGCCTCTCCCGCTTTGTGTCTCATCGCTGCCAAGCCCCCTTGCTGTCACTCTCCCCTCGCTGTCACCCCGGACCTGATCCGGGGTCCATTGGCGGGTGCGGCAAGCGACTCGTGCAGCTGGTGCGCCATGAGCAAGCGGAAAGCGCGAATGGGCCCCGGATCAGGTCCGGGGTGACAGCTGTGGTGTGGGGC
>CAZNHG010000348.1:0-3437 GCA_964572555.1 uncultured Devosiaceae bacterium
TACGTAGAGGCCGATCCTTATCATTGGCCCTATAACGGCGACCTGCGCGCGGAAAACACCGCCTTGATCGTTATCGACATGCAGACCGATTTCTGTGGCGATGGCGGATACGTTGACGCCATGGGCTACGATCTCGCTCTCGTTCAGGCCCCCATAGCCCCGATCAAGAAGATCCTGAGTCTGATGCGGACCAAAGGGGTCACCATCATTCACACACGAGAGGGTCACCGCCCCGACCTTACCGACTTGCCACCCAACAAGCGCTGGCGCTCGCAGCGCATCAATGCCGGTATTGGTGACCCCGGCCCCTGCGGCCGTATTCTCGTACGCGGCGAACCTGGCTGGGATATCATTGAGGACCTTTATCCGCGGAACGGCGAACCCATCATCGACAAGCCGGGCAAGGGCTCGTTCTGCGCAACGGACCTGGAACTCATCCTGAACCAACGCCGGATAGACAACATCGTGCTGACCGGCATCACCACTGACGTCTGCGTTTCGACGACGATGCGAGAAGCCAATGACCGCGGCTTTGAATGCCTGTTGCTCGAGGACTGCTGCGGGGCAACGGACTACAACAACCACCTCGCTGCCATTCAGATGATCAAGATGCAGGGAGGCGTATTCGGCGCAGTTTCCGATTCTGCAACGCTCGCTGAGACGCTTTCATGAATTGGCCCTCGAAGGCCGCGGGTCGCCGAGGGACGGCAACGATAGAAGCGCGGCCATTTGATCTCCATGTCGACCTCTCACACTTGGCACTGATTGTCATCGACATGCAGCGCGACTTTGCAGAGCCTGGCGGGTTTGGCGAAAGTCTCGGCAATGATGTCAGGCAAATCGGGACAATCATACCGACCGTGCGATCGCTGCTTGAGGCCTTCCGATGTGCAGACCTCCCGGTCATTCATACAATGGAAGCCCACAAGCCCGATCTTTCTGACTGTTCTCCAGCGAAACGCAATCGCGGCAATCCCCCACTTCGCATTGGCGAACGCGGCCCCATGGGACGTCTGCTTGTTGCCGGCGAGCCGGGAACACAGATCCTCGATGAGGTCGCTCCCATCGAAGGTGAACTGGTAATTCAGAAGCCCGGAAAAGGCGCCTTCCATGCTACTTCTCTTGGCGAGGAACTCTTCGGCCGCAGCATTCGCCAGATTGTTTTCGCTGGTATCACGACCGAGGTCTGCGTCCAAACGACAATGCGCGAGGCAAATGATCGTGGCTATGAGTGCCTCCTCGCGGAAGATGCCACCGAGAGTTACTTCCCGCCTTTCAAGGCGGCAACACTGGAGATGGTTCGCGCACAAGGCGGAATTGTCGGCTGGACGGCCAGTACCGCCCAGATCCGCGAGGGGCTTGGGATATGAGCGTGGCAAGCAAAGATCTTCTGGCCGGCGGATGGGCCAACCTGCCCTTCGAATTCTTCCGCAAGGGCGTTGCTGTGCATTGGCTCGTCAAAGGGGGGCACGACACGCCCTCTGTGGCTCTCCTTAAATACGAACCCGGCGCCAGCGTTCCTCGTCACAGGCATCGTGATCTCGAAACGATTCTTGTGCTTGAAGGGAGCCAGAGCGACGAAAACGGAACCTATGGAGCAGGCACTCTTATCGCCAATTTGGCGGACACGCGCCATTCCGTTTGGTCCGACGAGGGCTGCGTTGTCTTGATCCATTGGACCCTGCCTGTCGCCATCGAGGGGGAAGCACATTGAGCGAGCTGTCTTTAAACATTCCGGCTCTTCACGCCGCCTATGCCGGTGGTGCCCAACCCGCAGACGTAGTCCGCCAGTGCTTTCGACGCCTCGCCGAAGTCAACGACCCCGGCATATTCATCTCGCTGCTATCCGTAGAAGATGTGGTTGCCGCCGCCCAGCAGCTCCCAACATTTGATACGGCAGCCTATCCACTTTGGGGCGTTCCATTTGCAGTGAAAGACAATATTGATGTCGCAGGCCTGCCCACCACCGCCGCCTGCCCCGACTACGCATATGTGCCCGAGGCCGACGCAACCGTTGTGGCTCATATCAGGGCTGCCGGTGGTCTCCTGGTAGGCAAGACCAATCTTGATCAGTTCGCGACAGGCCTGGTCGGGGTACGGACCCCCTACCCCGCCCCGAGAAACTCCATTGACCCCGAACTGGTTCCGGGCGGCTCAAGCGCCGGATCTGCGGTTGCGACGTCCCATGGGATCGTATCGTTCGCACTGGGAACGGACACGGCCGGCTCGGGCCGCATTCCTGCCGGGCTCAACAACATTGTTGGCTTGAAGCCCAGCCTGGGCGCTCTTTCGACAACTGGAGTGGTGCCTGCCTGCCGCACGCTTGATTGCGTATCCATATTTGCCCTGACAGCGGAAGACGCCTGGCGCGCCTTCGAGGTTGTGGCGAAGTATGATCCCGCCGATCCCTATTCCAGGCAGCGAGGTTCTGGCCGGTTTGGTGTTAGGCCACCTCGACTGAAAGTCGGCGTACCGGCACTTGCGGATCGCAGGTTTGACCATATGACTTTGCAGACTGCCTATGAGGCCACGTTGGCAAGACTTGGCAAGCTTGATTGCGACATCGTCGAGATCCCGTTCGAGAAGTTCTACGACGTTGCGGACCTGCTCTATGGAGGAGCTTGGGTCGCGGAGCGCTTCGCGGCTATCGAGGAGTTCGTGGGAACCAATGAAGCGAGCCTTCATCCCATAACGGCATCCATCATCCTGGGCGCACGCAACCTCAGCGCCTCGGATGCCTTCAAGGGCCTCTACGCGCTGCAATCGGCCAAGACCGAGCTAGCGCATTACATCGACAGCGTCGATCTGATCTGCGTACCCACGGCACCTGCCAACTTCACGGTGGAGGAGGTTTCCGCCGACCCAATCAATACCAACAACAGGCTTGGGACTTACACGAACTTCGTCAACCTGTTGGACATGTGTGGCATCGCAGTTCCTGTGCCGAGCGATACGCAAGACTATCCTGCGAGCATCACTTTGCTCGCGCGGGCAGGGAACGACGCGCTTCTGGCGAGCGTTGCTAGTGAGCTACATGCGGCGAGTGGGTTGTCGCTTGGCGCTACCAAGCAGCCCGTACCAAAGACAATCGCTGCACCTGACCAAAAAGCTGAGGGTATCGAGCTTGTCGTCGTCGGCGCTCACCTTTCCGGTATGCCTCTCAACCATGAATTGCTCGACCATGGTGCCGAATTCATGCGAGCCGTCCGCACTTGTCCCGACTATCGCCTGTTCGCACTCATCGGTGACCAGACACCTAAACCCGGCTTGCTGCGCACGCAGGCGAATGAGGGCAACAGTATCGAAGCTGAAGTGTGGTGCCTCGACCCCCACCAGTTTGGCACCTTTGTGGCGTCTGTCCCGGCACCTTTGAGCATCGGAACCGTGAAGTTGGAAGACGGCAGTAAAGCAAAGGGCTTTCTCGTAGAAGCACTGGC
>CAZNHG010000349.1:0-3432 GCA_964572555.1 uncultured Devosiaceae bacterium
GCAACCAGAACGACAACGTGCGGGCCTGGTTCGCGGACTTCCCCTACGCCAACCTCGACGACCCGTGCCAGCGCGGGATGCACTTCAACACCGCCGTGGCACCCTATGACGACCCGCGCACGCGGTGGGCGCTGGCGCTGGCCATCGACATCGAGCGGGCGTCGATCGCCACCTTCTCGGGAATGCTGCGCGCCTCGCCCGTGGCGGTACCGCCGACGACCGTGCTGCAGAACACCTATCACGAGCCGATGTCCGAATGGCTGGCGGAGTTCGAGCTGGAGGACGGCTACAAGCCGTTCAACCCGGACTTCGCCGTCGAGATGGCCGAGCGGCTGCGGTCCGAGGGGGTCGAGAACATCCCCGAGGATCCGGAGGCGGCGAAGGAGCTGTTCGGCGTCGGCTGGTGGAAGCACGACCCCGACCAGGCGACGAAGCTCCTGCTCGAGGCGGGATTCACGCAGGAAGGCGGTCAGTGGATGACGCCGGCGGGCGAGCCGTGGGAGATCACCATCTTCGCCCCCGCCGACTTCGAGGTGCAGTCGCAGCGCCTGGCCTTCGCCGTCGCCAACGAGTGGTCGCAGTTCGGTGTGCCCACGACGGTGCAGCAAATGCAGGCGGGAGCGTTCTTCACCGCTGAGAACACGGGTAATTACGAGGTCGGTTCCTACTGGGGCTCGTCCTGCGCCATCATCCCCGATCTCTATGTGCGCATGGAGGGCTGGCACGAGGACTATGTCCGCCCGATCGGCACCGCCGCATCGTCGAACCAGGGCCGGTATTCCGACCCCGAGCTCAGCGCCTTGATCGACGATCTGCGCGCCATGCCGGCCGACGATCCCGAGATCGAGCAGGTGGGTACCGACATCCTCAAGGAGCTTGCCCAGGGTCTGCCGGTGATCGAGATGTTCGGCACCTCCAAGTTCGTGCCGGTCAACGAGACCCATTGGACAAACTACCCCTCGGCTGACAACTACTATGAGGGCCCCTGGTGGTGGTGGTCGAACTTCAAGTTCATCGTCGCCCAGCTCGAGCCGCAGGACGGCGAGACGGAATAGCTCATAGGCAAGCGGGGGAACGGGTGACCGTTCCCCCGCTCGTCCTTGCCCAGAAGCCTGAAGACCGCTTTGCTGGCGGCAAGCGAACAGCAGACGAAATGGAACAAGCGCGCGCCCGGGGGCTGGTGTCACCGGCGCAAACATGCTGACATGTCAGCTCTGCCGATCTTGTCCTTCCCCCAGCATGCGACGTGTCCCATGAAGACCTATCCTGTTCCCCACACAGATCTCGACGTGCCGAGCGTCATCCTCGGCCTTATGCGTATTGCCGATATGCAGAATGCGGAAATCCGCGCACTTTTCGACACGGCGCTGGAGTCCGGCATCACTTTTTTCGACCATGCCGATGTCTATGGCGGCGCCCCTCATCGTTGCGAGGAACGCTTTGGCGAGGCGCTCAAGCTCTCCGCCGCGGATCGCAGAAAGATCACCATCCAGAGCAAGGTTGGCATCCGGCAGGGCTTTTTCGATTTCTCGCGCGATCACATCCTCACCTCGGTCGACGAGACCCTCAGGGCCCTGCGCACCGACTATCTCGACGTGCTGCTGCTCCATCGGCCCGACACGCTGGTGGAGCCCGAGGAGGTTGCCGACGCCTTCGAGACGCTTCATGCCGCCGGCAAGGTGCACCATTTCGGCGTCTCCAACCAGACGCCGGGGCAGGTCGAGCTGCTGAAATCCGCCGTCAAGCAGCCGCTTGTGTACAACCAAGTGCAGCTCAGCATTACCCACGCCAATCTCATCGCCCAGGGCATCGCGGCCAATATGGACGGGCTCGACCAGTCGATTTCGCGCGATGTCGGCCTGCTCGACTATTCGCGGCTCAAGGGTATGATGCTCCAGGCTTGGTCGCCGTTCCAGAAGGGTTTCTTTGACGGGGTGTTCCTCGGCGACCGCGAGACCTATGCCGAGCTCAACGATGTGCTCGACGAACTGGCCGCGACACACGGTGTCACGCCCACCGGCATCGCCGTCGCCTGGATCACGCGCCATCCGGCCAACATTCAGGTGGTCCTGGGCACGACCAATCCCCAGCGCGTGCGCGACAGCGCCGCCGGCTCGGACGTCACGCTGAGCCGCGAGGAGTGGTACCGCATCTTCCGCGCCGCGGGTCACAAGCTCCCGTGATTGCCAGCCGCCGGACGCGGGCACCAAGCACAGCAAATTGGGGGGAAATCGTGACAAGACTTGAAGGTACTGTCGCCGTCGTGACCGGCGCGGGGCGCGGTATCGGCCGCGAGATCGCATTGCATCAGGCGCGCGAGGGCGCGAAAGTCGCCGTGCTCGCCCGGACAGGCAGCGAGATAGAGGAGACCGCCACGCTCATCGAAGGCGAAGGCGGAACGGCGCACGCGGTGCAGGTCGACCTCGTCAGCCGCTCCGATGTGGAGCGCGCGCGGGTCCGGATCGCCGACACGCTCGGGCCGGTCGATATGCTCGTGAACAATCACGGCGCATTTCGCGCCTTCGGTCCCATCTGGGAGTGCGACCCCGATACCTGGTGGCAGGACGTCGAGATCAATCTGCGCGGCACTTTCCACACCTGTCGCGAGATCGCGCCCGCCATGCGCACCCGCGGCAAGGGCCGCATCGTCAACCTTGTCGGCGGGGGCACCGGCGACAGCTGTCCGCACGGATCGGGATATGCCTCGAGCAAGGCCGCCGTCATGCGCTTCACCGAGTGCCTGAACGACACCACGATCGACAGGGACGTCCGCGCATTCGCGGTCGATCCCGGCCTCGTGCGCACGGCCATGACCGAACTTCAGCTTCATTCGCTCGAAGGTCAGACCTATCTGCCCGGTATCCAGGATCTATTCGCAAACGGCGTCAATGTTCCGCCCTCGCGTGCCGCGGCCCTGATCACCGATATCGCCACCGGCCGGTTCGATCCGCTGGCTGGCCGCCTGCTCAGAGGCGTCGACGATCGCGACGAACTGGAGAGGGCCATGCACGATCTTGCCGGCAAGGACGCCCGGGCCCTGCGCTTCAGCGGCGTCTGATCGGGTGGCGCGCTCGGAGGTCTCATACGGTGCGGACCGCGCTCACCGGAATCTCCAATGCCGGTGGTGCGAACCCCGATCCAAGGGACCCTGCCTCACCCGCGATTCCCCGGACTGTCGGGAGCGAAATCGAACCGGTCGGGTACCTGCATGCCGGCATCGATATGGTGCTGGATGGCCCTCAGCGACATGCCGTCACGATAAAGCCAGGCATCGCCCGTGGCGCGCTGCCAGTCCTCCATGCGCGCGCGCAGGTCGCCCAGCAGGTTGGCGTGGGCTGGATCGTCGGCAAGGTTCGTAACTTCCCGCGGATCCGCTTCGAGATCATAGAGTTCTTCGGGTGGGCGGCGGACATAGTCGCGCAACGGGCGTTC
>CAZNHG010000350.1:0-3430 GCA_964572555.1 uncultured Devosiaceae bacterium
GATACCCCGTCTCCGCCGCGAGGAGCCGGGCGACGGTGGTCTTGCCCGTGCCCGGCGGCCCCCAAAGGATCAGCGAGCCCAGCCGGCCGGCGGCCAGCATGCGCCTGAGCGATCCCTCGGAGCCGAGCAGATGCCCCTGCCCGATGACGTCGTCGAGCGTGCGCGGCCGCAGCCGGTCGGCCAGCGGGCGGCTTTCCGGGTCGACCGGCTCAGCGTCATCGGAATCGGGGGCGAACAGATCGGCCATGGCTATCCACTAACATAGGAACGGATCACCTGATTACCCCTTTGCAGCACGATCTGCCAACCGTCGCGGCGCTGGGATGCGAGATTGCCGAAGCGCTCGAGATCGGTCATCTCCTCGCCGTTGAGCGAGCGGATGATATCGCCTTGCTGCAGGCCCATGCGGGCAGCGGGCGAGCCTTCGGCAACGCTCACGATGATGATGCCCCCGGTGTCGAACGGCAGGCCGTACTCCTGCGCGAGCTGCGGGGTCATGGCTTCGGCGGTCACGCCGGCGAAGCGGGTGTTGCCGGAAATCTGGACCTGCTGGTCGGGGACATTGTCCGGACCGGCGGAGAGCCGGGCGGTAACGGTTCTCTCCTGCCCGTCACGAATGAAGCCGATCTCGGCGGTGCCGCCGACCTGCTGGGTGGCGATGCGGTAGTTGAAGGCGTTGGGGCTGTCGACGGCATGCCCGGCGACGCTCATGATGACGTCACCCGATTGCAGGCCCGCATTGGCGGCGGGGCTGTTGGCCGCCACCTCGGTGACCAGTGCGCCACGCGGCGGGTCGATGCCGACGCTGTCGGCGAGATCGGGGGTTACCTCCTGCAGGGCGACGCCCATCCAGGGGCGGACGACCTCGGTGCCGGCGATGCCGGCCTCGGCGACGACCCGGGCCATGTCGGCGGGGATGGCGAAACCGATGCCCAGGTTTCCGCCGGAGCGGGTGAAGATGGAGGAATTTATGCCCACGAGATTGCCGTTCATGTCGACGAGCGCGCCACCGGAATTGCCCGGATTGATGGCCGCGTCGGTCTGGATGAAGAAGCCGTAGTCGCTGGTCTCGACGCCGGTGCGCGCCAGGGCGGAGACGATGCCGCTGGTCACGGTCTGACCCACGCCGAAGGGATCGCCTATGGCGAGCACGAGGTCGCCTACGGCGAGATCGTCGGAATCGCCGAACTCGAGATATGGGAACTCGCGGTCAGCGCCGGTGATGCGCAGGACGGCCAGGTCGGTCTTTTGGTCGTCGAGAACGAGTTCGACGTCGTATTGCCGCCCCCGGGTGGTGGAGACGCGGATGTCGGTGGCGCCGCTGACGACGTGGCTGTTGGTGAGGATGTAGCCGCCCGGATCGACGATCACGCCCGAGCCGAGGGAATGGGACTCCCGCGGGCGCGAGCGGAACATGGGATTGTCCTCGCCGAAGAAGCGCCTGAAGAACGGATCGTTGGCGAACGGCGAGGCGCTCTGCCGGGTTACGGTCGTTGCGTAGACGTTGACAACCGCCGGTGCCGCCTCACGTACGACGGGCGCATAGCTGAGCTTGATCTGCTGCTCGCTTCGGGGAACCTGTCTGTCCTGCGCTACGGCGATACCGGGCATCAATGCTCCCAGTGCGATCACGGCAATCATCAGTAGGCGGGCCGGCATCATGAAACCTCCATATGACTTGATAAAATGAGCCCGGAATGTGTTCCGCACGCGAACGGCAGCAAACAAGGTGCCGAATCTGGCAGTTGTAAGGAGGCTGCCAAACTGTCGCGGGGCATAGGGGTAACGGATCCCGCCCCAAAAACCATTGCGGCGCCTTGCGGAACACTATAAGTCGCACGCACTCAGCTTTGCGGGAAAGGGGGAGGCAATGCACGGACAAAAACCGCACACTTATGCCGATACGGGTGCCCTGCTTGCCGACCAGGCGCCCGACTATCCCTCCTTCCTGTTTTCCGAGCGCCTGCTGCGACAGGCGGCTGCCGAGTTCATCGCGGGCGTGGACGGGCTGGTGACCTATGCGGTCAAGGCCAATCCCGCGCCGCATGTGCTCTCGGTGCTCGCCGATGCGGGGCTGAAGGCCTTCGACGTCGCCTCGGTCAACGAGATGGTGCTGGTGCGTCAGCATGCGCCGGGCGCGGCCATGCACTACAACAACCCGATCAAGTCGCGGCGCGAGATCGCGGCGGCGTGGGAGGAGTTCGGCGTGCGCTCCTACGCGATCGACGATCTCGCCGGGCTCGAGCAGATCGCGGCGATCATACCGCCCTCCCCCCATGTCGAGATCACCGTGCGCTTCAAGGCGGGCAAGGCAAGCAAGGCGTACGACTTCGGCACCAAGTTCGGCGTGGCGAGCGATGCCGCGGTCGAGCTTGTCGATGCGGTCGCGGCCAAGGGCTACACGCCGAGCCTTTGCTTTCACGTCGGCTCGCAGTGCGAGGACGTAAGCGCCTTCGAGCGGCATATCGCGGCGGCGGGCGAGATTGCGCGGGATGCGGGCATCACGCTGAAGCGGCTGAACCTCGGCGGCGGGTTTCCGGGCAGCTATCCCTCCTCGAGCGCCCCGCCCCTTTCGGAATACTTCGCCGTTATCCGCGCCACGCTTCGCGAGACGTTCGGCGACACGCCGCCGGAGATCATCGTCGAACCGGGGCGGGCCATGGTGACGCCGAGCACATCGCTCCTGCTCCGGGTCAAGCATCAGCGCGGCGGGCTGTCGGTCTATCTCAACGACGGAGCCTATGGCGCGCTCATGGAGGTGAAGTTCATGCCCATCGTGCCACCGGTGCGCGTGTGGCGCGGCGCGGACCTTCTCGATGGCGAGCCGGGCTCGTTCACGATCTTCGGGCCGACCTGCGATTCCTACGACGTCCTGCCGCAGATTTTCGAGCTGCCGCAAGACATTGCCGAGGACGACTGGGTCGAGTTCGGGCTGATGGGGGCCTATACGCAGGCCTCCACGACCGACTTCAACGGGTTCTCGGAGCGGCTGCAGTTCTTCGTGGATGACGTTCTCGTATGATACCCGCGCCAAGCTTCGAGGAGACGCGTCGAGAGGCGTTGCCAGAACTCGCGGAGCTCGGAGAACGGATCGCCATCATCGGACCAGCGGCCTCGGGCAAGTCAACCCTCGCAGCAGCTTTGGCGCAAAAGACCGAAGTTCCCCTGGTCCATCTGGACCAGCTGTTTCACAGGCCCGGCACAGAGTGGGTGCCGCGACCGGAGGCGGAGTTCAAGCAACTGCACGCCGAAACAGTCGCTAGTCCATCCTGGGTCATGGATGGCAACTACTCCCGGCATCTGCCCGAGCGTCTCGCGCGCGCAACGGGCGTAATCTGGCTCGCCCCGCCGGTGCCCATTTGTTTATCTCGCTATTTGCGCCATATCGTTGTGGTCCAGCCGAAATCCGTACCGAAAATGGAGCGCTTGG
>CAZNHG010000351.1:0-3428 GCA_964572555.1 uncultured Devosiaceae bacterium
AACTACGACGGCGATGTGCAGTCCGACACCGTCGCGCAGGGCTTCGGCTCCTTGGGGCTGATGACCTCCGTGCTGATGACGCCCGACGGCCGCACCGTCGAGGCCGAGGCCGCCCACGGCACCGTCACGCGGCACTATCGCCAGCACCAGGAAGGCAAGGCGACCTCCACCAACTCGACTGCCTCGGTTTTCGCCTGGTCCCGGGGTCTCGCGCATCGCGCCAAGCTGGACGACAACGCCGAGCTGGCCGACTTCGCGCAGAAGCTGGAAAAGACGGTCGTGGACACCATCGAGGCCGGCCAGATGACCAAGGATCTGGCCCTGCTCGTCGGCCCGGACCAGGAGTGGCTCTCCACCACCGGGTTCCTCGATGCCATCGACGCCCGGCTGCAGAAAGAGCTGAGCTAGAGGCTCGACCACCAACCGAACGTTTTGGGCGGCGCTTCCTGCGGGAGGCGCCGTTTCTTTTTTGACACCACACCCTGCCCCCGGAATATCCGGGCTGGACGATCACCCGGCAGAACACCGGACGCGCCTGACGGCAGTTGCCGGCAGCGTCCTTGGGAACGCTACCGGCATTTTCAAGCCGGGTTTGTCGTCATTTTTCCGCATTGTTGCGCTTCCAATCCGCGGCTCGGGGCCCACCTCACGCATCATTGACTGCACGGGAGACCCTTTATGAGCATGTTGTCGCGCATATTCGCCCCTGCCTTCGCCATCGCCCCGCTGATCGCCGTGCCTGCCATGGCCGAAACCCGTGACTTCGATCTCGCTCCCTTTTCCAGCATCGAGGCGAGCGCCGGCATTCATGTCCAGGTGGAGCCCGGTGAGACGCAGTCCGTCCGCGTCGAGGCGACAGACCCTAAGGATTTCGACTATCTGGAGCTATCGGTTGCCGACGGCCGGCTGGAGGCCTCGACCAACTTCAACCTCGCCGATTTCATCCTCCGCGGCGGCATTCTGGGCGCCCTGTTCCGTGATGACGATCCGCTCATCGTCCACGTCACGATGCCGGCGCTGACGTCGGTGTCGGCCAGCTCCGGCTCGCAGGTCGCGGTCGCGCGCATGAGTGGAGACCGGCTCGAAACCACTGCGGCGAGCGGGGCGCGGACCGAGCTGAGCGGCATTGCCTATGAGTCCGTCATGCTGTCGGCCGAAAGCGGGTCCCGCGTGAATGCCGCCGGCACCTGCGTGACGATCGCGGCCAGCGCTGAAAGCGGGGCACAGGTCAACGCCGCCGGGCTGGAATGCCGCGATGGCCGGGCCGATGCGTCCAGCGCCGGCCGGATGCATGTGTTCGCCGGAACGGAGCTGACAGCGAACGCGTCGACCGGCGCCAATATCGCAGTGCACGGCGATCCCGAAACGCTCGACGCGACCACCGCGACCGGCGGCAATGTCAGCGGCGCGAATTAGCCCGCAAGCTGTTCGCGGATTGCATTGAGGGCGTCTTCGGCCTTCGACCCGTCGGGGCCGCCGGCCTGTGCCATGTCCGGCCGCCCGCCGCCGCCCTTGCCGCCAAGCGCGGCCGAACCGGCGCGTACCAGGTCGACGGCACTGCGGCGTTCCACGAGATCGTCTGTCACACCCACCGCGATCCCTGCCTTGCCGTCCTCGGTGACCCCGATGACGGCGACGATGCCGGAGCCGACCTTCTTCTTGGCCTGGTCGACGAGCCCGCGCAGGTCCTTGGGCTCCAGCCCCTCGACCACGCGGCCGACGAAGGCCACGCCATTGATGTCCTCGCTCTCGCCGCCGTCCTCGGCACCGCCGCCCATGGCGAGCTTCTGCCGGGCCTCAGCCAGCTGCCGTTCGAGCTGGCGACGCTCCTCGATGAGTCCGGCGACCCGGTCGGCCGCCTCACGCGGGGTGACCTTGAGGGCGGACGCGATCTCCTTGAGCTGCTCGTCCTGCTCCTCGTAGTAGGCGCGGGCCCCATCCGCCGTCAGCGCCTCGATGCGGCGTACGCCGGAGGCGACGGAGGTTTCCTGCACGAGCGCGACAAGTCCGATATCGCCGGTGCGCCTGACATGCGTGCCGCCGCACAGCTCCATCGAGTAGGTCTTGCCGGCCTTCTCGCCTTCGAGGGCCGTGCCCATGCTGACCACGCGCACTTCCTCGCCATACTTCTCGCCGAACAGCGCCATGGCGCCGGCGGCCTGGGCCTCGGCGACCTCCATCAGGCGCGTCTCGACGGGGCCGTTCTGCAGCACGATGGCGTTGACCATGTCCTCGACGGCGTCGAGCTCCTCCCGGGTCACCGGCCTGGTGTGCGAGAAGTCGAAGCGCAGGCGTTCGGGCGCGACGAGCGAGCCCTTTTGCGCAACATGCGTGCCCAGCACCTCGCGCAGAGCCTCGTGTACCAGGTGGGTGGCGGAGTGGTTGGCGCGGATGGCCGCGCGGCGCGCGCTGTCGACGTCGAGCGCCAGCGCCGTCCCCCTGGTCAGCTCGCCTTCAGTCACCCTGACGCGGTGCGCGAACACGCCGCCGGCCTCACGCGTGACATCGAGAACCTCAACGGTGACGTCATCGCCCCGCATCGTGCCGGTATCGCCGACCTGGCCACCACTCTCGCCGTAAAACGGCGTCTGGTTGACGACAACAAACCCTTCCTCGCCGGCCTTCAACGCGTCGGTCTCCCGACCGTCCTTCACAAGGGCCGTGACCTCGCCATGCGCGGATTCTGTCTCGTAGCCGAGGAACTCGGTCGCGCCGACCTTGTCGCCGACGCCGAACCACACTTCATCGCCCGCGGATTCCCCGGAACCCGCCCAGCTCTTGCGCGCCTCGGCCTTTTGCTGGGCCATGGCGTCCTCGAAGCCGGCCAGATCGACGTGAATGCCGCGGGTGCGCAAGGCATCCTGGGTGAGATCGAGCGGAAAACCGTAGGTGTCATACAGCTTGAAGGCGGTGTAGCCGTCGAGCATGTCGCCTTCGCCATAGGAAGCCGTTTCGTCCTCGAGGATCTGCAGCCCGCGGCTGAGCGTCTTGAGGAAGCGCTCCTCCTCGAGATGCACCGTCTCGGTGATCATCGCCTCGCCATTGACCAGTTCAGGATAGGCCTGCCCCATTTCGCGCACCAGCGACGGCACGAGCTCGTGGATGACCGGCTTGCTGGCGCCCAGAAGCGTGGCGTGCCGCATGGCCCGGCGCATGATGCGCCGCAGCACATAACCGCGGCCCTCGTTGGAGGGCAGAACCCCCTCGGCGATCAGGAACGACATCGAGCGCAGGTGATCCGCGATCACGCGAAGCGACATCGTCCCTTCCCCGTCGACCCTGGTTTGCGTCGCATGAGCCGCCGCGTCGATCAGCGCCTTGAACAGGTCCGTGTCGTAGTTGTCATGTTCGCCCTGCAACAGCGCCGACATCCGCTCCAGCCCCATGCCGGTGTCGATGGAGGGGTGCGGCAGGTCGACACGCGTGCC
>CAZNHG010000352.1:0-3428 GCA_964572555.1 uncultured Devosiaceae bacterium
GGACCGTCGCCGCACCGTCCGGCTGAGCGCAGTCCACATGCTGCCACAACTTTGGACCATGGAGTCTGAGATGTACAGGACAGGCAATCCCAGGGTCAGCATGGGTATCCCGGTGTTCAACGGCAGCCGTTACCTTGCGGATGCACTCGACTCGATTCTGAACCAGAGCTACACTGATTTTGAGGTCGTCATATGTGACAACGCGTCGACTGACAACACGGCACAGATCTGCCGAAGCTACGCCGCCCGTGATCAGCGCATCCGATATTACCGCAATGTGCGCAACCTGGGCGCAGCTGCCAACTTCAACCGTTGCTTCGAACTCGCGGTCGGTGAGTACTTCAGATGGGCGGCGCACGACGACCTGATCGCCGCTGGATTCCTCGAGAAGGCCGTGCTCGCTCTGGATGAAAATCCGGATGCGGTGCTGTGTCAGTCTGTGGTCGAAATGATCGACGAGCGCGGCTCGTCGCTTGGCATCTACGATCCGGGCCGGCTGGGAACCGATGCTGCCCGAGCGTCCGATCGGTTCTGGGGCCGCCTGCGTGAGTGCTGGTGCAAGGAAGCGTTCGGCCTGATCCGATCGAGCGCCCTGGCGCGGACCGGTCTGATCGGCGCGTACGGTGACGCCGACCGCGCCCTCGTCGCCGAACTGACGCTCCTGGGCCGTCTCATCACGATCCCCGAACCCCTGTTCATGAATCGCGAGCATTCCGGCCGATACACGCGTACGGCCATCTACAATCCCCACCAGAACCTGAGCTGGTACACCGGCGCGCGATCCTCACGCTTCGTCCTGCCACATTGGAAACTCTACGCCACGTACCTGCGCGCGGTACAGCGCCATTGCGAAGGGCGGTCCGAACGCTGGCGCTGCTACGCGCAGCTCGTGCGCTCTTTGGGCGTGAACTGGAACCTTGCCAATTTGGCGCTTGATCCGCTCGTGGCCCTGGAGCCCCGTGCGCTTGGCGTCGCCATTGCCTGCAAACGGCGAGTGTTCGGCTACCGGCGGTGGTCCGACTTTTTCGCGCAGGGCGACCGCCGGCAAGAGCAGCCTGCACCATCGTCCGGCGAGCGCCAGAATGCGGCGACGCGAGGCTGAGAGGGGACGATGATCAAGACCGAGGTGCTCGATGTCTGGAACCTTTCCGATGGGGGCATCGCACGCTGTGGCTCCGTCGACACCTTCAATGTGGTCGGTCGTGTCCAAAAACCGGAAGCCATCGAGACGTTCACCTACCGCCTGAACGCCGGTCCCGAGACGCCGGTCTTCTTCGTGCGCCCCGGCTCGCAACGCGACCGCCTGAACCGGCCGGGCGACTTCAACATCGATACGATCGGCCTCGCCGACCTCAACCCAGAGAACACGCTGCGCTTGCGTGTCGCGGTGAATGGCGGAGAGGGGCACGCTGAAGAGATCGCGTTCCGGGCGCAGCCGTTCGAAGAGATCGAGCCGCATTTTCGCCTCGAACTCGACGGCGTTTCCGCCGCCGAAGAGGTCGGACAGATCGTCGAAGGACCGTGGCGCGTCGCGCGTGATCAGGAGGGGCGACCTTGTCTCGAGATAGCACCGGAGGATGCCGGCTACGATCGCATCATCCTGTTCGGGCGCCGGGATTGGACCACGGGCTACGAGGTGCGCGCGCGGCTCTCGGTCACGCGCATCATCGGGCGGCACAACATCGGCCTCATCTTCAAATGGAACCCGCACGAGCGCGGCGACGGCACCCGGCTGCCCCGGACGTGGAGCGGCGGCTTGGCCTACTACTGCTCCTACGGCGAGCAGCCGGGGATTCGTGTCCGCTATGGCGTGAAGGTTCGTTACGGCGACGACGGCCGCAAGCACGGCAGCTTCGTCCTGGCGCAATCTCCCCTGCACACCCGCTGGGGCATGCGACTGACCAGACTGAAGCAGGCGACCAGGCTGACGCGCACCGCCACTGATCTGACGTTGAACGAGGAGTACGTCTTCAGGATGCGGGTCCATCCGCGCCGCTACGAGCTCACGGTCTGGCCGGCGGCCCAGCCGGAGCCACCCCCGCAAATCGTGATCGATGAGCCGATCGACCGGCTGCCGCAGGGGTCAGTCGGCATCCTGGCCTACAATGTCGGCGTCCGGCTGTATGACTATCTGGTCGTCCCCGCCGGTGACAGCGGGAGCAAGAGCTGATGCTTGTGACCCTCGGCAGAAGGCGACTGGCGGGCCTGGCTCGCTCGATGAAGCACCGCGTATTCCGAGCGCGCCCGATCGAGGGCCTTCCCCCGGGCGTGGCGTTCGAGACGCTCGATGCGCTCTGTCGGCGGCATCTCCGGCAGGGGCTTGGTCGCTGCGCGTACGTCCATCTCTCCTCCTGGAAGCCGCACGGCACCTGGCGTCTGGAGCTGACCACGACCGGAGGCCGCAAGTGGCCCCTGATCTTCAAGAACGAGCGCTACACGACCTCCGATATTCCAGCCCTGGAGGCCCTCCCGATTCGGCCCGGTCCGCCGGAGTTCGCAGTCTATCAAGCGCAATCACTGCAATTGAGGCGCTTCATCCCCGAAGTATACCTGAGCCGGGAAATCGAACCCGGCTGTCATTTTCAGTATATCATGGAGGACCTGCGCGGCGCGCTTGAGCCTATCCGCTTCGACAGGCAAGATTTGATCACCGCGATCCACGCGTTACTGCAGTTGCAGGAAGCGCTGAAGCAGACATGGGCGAACAACCGCAACCCCTACCTGATCGTGTACGATCGGCGCTACTCGGAGCGCCTGCTCGATTACGTGCGCCACAACCTAGAGGCGTTTTGCACGTCGAGGGACGTCCCGGCCGTAGCAGAGCTCTGCCGCAGCTGGCAGCGAATCGTCGATGTGCACCAGCGCGGCGAATTTTATCAGCACGGACTGGCGACCCCGATTCACGGTGACTACAATCGATCAAACGTGCATGTGCATCCGCGCGATCGAACCAAGGTCAAGGTGGTCGACTGGGAGTGGGCAGGGATCGGACTGCCGCACGCGGATCTCGCCGCTGTGCTCAAGCGCGCCCACCCGGCCGATGAACGCGCGGCGCTCGACGTCTTTGCAGGCGCGCGCGGAGATCTCGATGCCGAGAGTCACCAGCGCCTGTTCCGCTGGTGCCGGCTCGAGCGACGGCTCCTCGACGCGGGCTTCATCGCCCGGCAGCAGCTTCGGTCGCCGCGGCAGCTGCCGTGGCTGGAGACGTTCATCTCGGGGGCCGCTACGGACGCGCTGCGCACCGCCGAGCTGCTGGCGGTCGCGCCGCGGCGACCGGCCGTGGTCTGAGCACAGGGCGCCTGCCTTCGTTCGAGGCGCCGTCAGCGTTGCGCGTGGTCACGAGACGCCAGGCCCGCGACCAGCCCGAGAAACGCCCAGAACAAGGAGAACCTGAGCAAATTCGAACTGGTGGCGACGGGTACGACCGG
>CAZNHG010000353.1:0-3427 GCA_964572555.1 uncultured Devosiaceae bacterium
ACGCGACCACTCAAGAACTGAGAGCTTCCGTTCTGATTCAATCAGAACGGAAAATACTCTGGCGGCGGGCATCAAGCCTCTTCCCGAAAAATATCAGCTGAAACAAGGCGCAAGGTGCGCTCGTGCATGCTTAACGTGTGCTGAATCCGCTCGCTAAAAAGCGCATAAAAACTAAGTGGCAGTTTTCGCAGGCGGGCAATCGGCCCCGCCTACCGTGGTCTCCATCAGGGAGACTACAAGATGACTGCACACATCAAGAAACACACGGGCGCAATCGCCCTTCTGGCCGGCCTGGCGCTGGCTGTCCTCACCGGCATCCCGTCCGCGCAGGCAAGCGAGTCCGTCGACATGACGCATCCTGCCTTCGCCTCGGTCGACAACAAGTCCGCCAGCGTACCCGTCGGCCACGCCGAATTCTGCCAGACGCACGGCGGGGAATGCGGCCCGAACCTTGATTTCGTCCGTTCCGCCGAGCTGACCGAGAAGCGCTGGCAGCAGCTTCTCGACGTCAACAACCGCTTCAACACCTCGATCGTCCCGGTCACCGACGAAAAGCTCTACCAGGTCGATGAGTACTGGACCTATCCCAGCGGCTATGGCGACTGCGAGGATTTCGTTCTCGCCAAGCGCCGCGCGCTGATCCAACTCGGCTGGCATCCCTCGACCCTGCTGATTTCCGTCGTGCGCGAGCGGAACGGCGAAGGTCACGCCGTCCTGATGGTGCGAACGGATCGCGGCGACCTGGTGCTCGACAACCAGGAAAGCCTGATCAAGCGCTGGAACGATACGGCCTACCGCTTCATCAAGCGGCAGTCCCAGTTCAACTCGGCCAAGTGGGTCGACATCTTCGACGACCGCGCGAACATCGTGACGGCCGCCACCAACTGATCCCCCGAACCGGTCCGGACTTCCCTGATTGTGTGCGCCGGATCGTGAACTGGCCCCGGGACTCCGCAACGGATCCCGGGGCTTTTTTCTGGCTGGCTGCCCGTCCGTTCCCCAAGAGGAGCGCCGCGCGAAAAGATGGCATCCGGTTTTTCGCTTGACCGGCGCGCCCGCTAAGAATCCAGATCGTCGGGCGATTTAGTGCCCCGTAAAGGCCAGGAACAGCGCCACCAGCATCAACCCGGTGATGAAGGCCCAGCCAAAGGCGACGAACGTCGCCACAAGGACCATGCTCGCCGAGACCGATCCGTTCGCCTGTGGGCGCACGCTCATCTGCAGCATGATGTACGGCCCGCAGAAAAAGCTGACCGCCAGGTTCCCCAGACCGGCCAGATAGCTGCTCCCGGCCAGCGTCAACTCGGCCTGCTTGTTCAGAACACCCTGGTAAAGATGGGTCCCCGCCCCAGCGACGCTGAGCCCGACACCCATCAAAAACACAGCCAATACAAACTCGTAGGACATCTTCTTGCCGCACTCCCCAAACCGGACGCATTTTCAGCCTTAACCGTTCGTTAAGCATATCAAGCTCACCTGTACGGGTCATCCGGACTCAATTGATTTGGTTAACACCGGCGCATGGCACGCTCCGCAAGCTACAGGTCCGTTCACGGGACACCGCACCCGCCCAATTTCGCCTTCAATCTGGCGGCGATCGCGGCGCTTGTGGCCCTTGTTGCGGTCGGTGCCGCCTACGTTGTCGACGACCTGAGGCACCGCACGCCGCAGCACACCGAACCGCGCGCCGCCGGCCCGACGATCGAGAAGACCGTCGGAGGCCAGAAACTGGCGATTCCGCCGGCCTGGTTCCGTTTCGAGGACCAGCGCCAGCCGGGGTTCGCCGAGCGCGTCGACCTGCTGTTCGCCCTGCCCCTGGGACCCGACGGTGCCATGACCGAGGTCGAGGTCACGCTGACCCCCCGGAGCCGCGCACGCCCCAGCGCCCGCCTGCTCGATGCGGTCTACCTGCACAAGTTCAGGCCCGAACAGGTTACCGGCCCGCCCGGACTGGTGGGCAAGCCCCTCAGGGGAACCGACGGCTTTCAGAATGAAACGGTCTGGTACGATCCCCTGGCCACCAACCCGTTCGTGGCCAAGTGCATGGCGTCACCGGCCACCGGCGAACCGGATTCGTGCCTCAGGACGGCGTATGTCGGAGAACATGTCGCCGCGACCTATGTATTCGACGCGACGGTTCTCGCATCGTGGAAGCGGTTCGACGGGGAAGCGGACCGCTGGCTCGCCCGCATCGGCGGACTCGCCAGCCCGTCCGCGAAGGAAAGCTAGCTGACTTCGTCCAGATCGACGTCCAGGATAGCCATCTGGAACATGTAGGAGCGGTCGCCGTCCTCGTCATCGAGGTACAGCATGCCGATGAACTCCTCGCCGAGATAGACCTCGCACGAATCGTCCTTGCGCGGCTGCGGGCGCACGTCGAACTTGCTGTTGCCGAACTTCTGCTGCAGGTAGGTCTGCAGCTTGATGATTTCCTTGTGGTCCACGACGCTCTTCCTTGTTGCCGGATCTTGTCTGGGCCGGTTCTAACCGCTCACAGGCATTGAACCAATGCGTGCGGGCCGCTTTTCCCCGAACGCGGGGGATCACTCCCCGTCGGAGGATTTGAGCATGTGATCCATCGACGCAGCGGGCTGCTCGCACCCTGCTTCGCCGATGATCTTGGCGGGCACGCCGGCGACTGTCGTGCGCTCAGGCACATCCTTGAGCACCACCGAACCGGCGGCGACGCGCGCGCACTGGCCTACCGAGATATTCCCGAGAATCTTGGCGCCGGCACCGATCAACACGCCCGAATGCACCTTGGGATGGCGGTCGCCATCCTCCTTGCCGGTGCCGCCCAGCGTGACGTTCTGCAGGATCGAGACATTGTCGCCGATCGTTGCCGTCTCACCCACGACCACGCCCGTGCCGTGATCGATCATGATACCCTTGCCGATGGTCACACGCGGATTGATGTCCACCTGGAAGACCTGGCTCGACCGGCTCTGCAGATAGAGCGCCAGATCGCGGCGCCCCTGATTGTAGAGCACATGGGCGAAGCGATGCGTCTGAACCGCGTGAAAACCCTTGAAGTACAGGAACGGTTCGATGGCGCGATGGCAGGCCGGATCGCGCTCCAGCGTCGCCGCGAGGTCCGCGCGCGCCGCCATGCCGATCTCCGGCGCGATGCCGAGCACTTCGTCGAAAGCCTGCCGGATCAGATCACCCGAGACGTCGTTGTGATCCAGCCGCTCGGCGAGCCGATGCGTCAGCGCTGTCTCGAAATGCTGATGGTTGAGCACGCTCGACGCAGCGAGCCCGGCCAGCGAGGGTTCGGATTCGCAGATTTCCTCGGCAGCCTCCACAATTGCCGACCAGACCGGGTCGACGGACTTGACTGCTGCTTTGGTCTTCGCCGAGTTCGCCATCATCGCTCTCCGCACTGTTCAAGCCCTTGGTATAGGATATACGTGCCGTAATTACAAAA
>CAZNHG010000354.1:0-3418 GCA_964572555.1 uncultured Devosiaceae bacterium
GCAGAGAGCAGCGACTCCACCCCCGCAAGAAATGCGATGACCAGCGCTGAAGGAATAAGTTCGACCACACGTGCAAAGGACAGATCGGGCAAGGCTGGCCAGGGCAACTGGCTGGGCAAGGCTCCGAAGCGGGAGTTCAGAGTATCGACGGGAAGGCCGGCGGCAAGAACGACTAGCGAGCCAATGCCGACCGCAAGGATCAACCCGGGAAAACGCGGCGCAAGCCGACGCAGACCTACGATCAGAGCCAACGTGACCAGTGAGATGCCGAAGGCGGCAAGGCTGAACGTATCGCGTGCATCCCAGAGAACCGGCAACTTTTCGAGGAACTCGGCGGGAATCTGGGTTACGGACAGTCCGAACAAATCGGCCAGCTGGCTTGTAGCAATTACGATAGCGATGCCGACAGTGAAGCCGTTGACGACGGCCTCGGGCACATAGGCAATCAGACCGCCTGCTCGGAAGTAGCCCGCGACCAGAAGGATCAGGCCCGCCATTAATGTGGCCAGAACCAGTCCGTCGTAGCCATGGTCGGCGATCACGCTGAACACCACGACGATGAAGGCCCCGGTGGGGCCGCCAATCTGCACACGACTTCCCCCAAGCAGAGAAATCATAAGGCCCGCCACAATGGCAGTGATCAGGCCCTTGGCCGGGTCGGCTCCCGATGCAATGGCGATCGCCAAACTCAACGGCAACGCCACCATTGCCACTGTCAGTCCCGCCACTGCATCGGCCAGGAACTGGGATCGATTATAGTACTTGAGTGTCGTCAGGATTTTCGGCTGGCGCATGGCACCGGCCTAGCACTGGTCAGCCAAAATAGTAGAGGACACTTTGGCGCAGGGGACACGCTGCGGCTCCGTCGACCAAGCTCCGCGTTCAATCTTTGGTGGCCTTGTTGCGCTTCTACTGTTGGCACGACGGGGCCCTCGCTTGCATCTTTCACCTGCGTCTGCCGGACGACGAGTTGGTCGAGGCTCTTCTCAGCGGCACGCGGTGAGACCATGGCGCCCTCGAGCAGGTTCTCCTGCGATTGCCTCGGTGAAGGTCACCGCGCATTCTTCCACGTACCGCGCCGAGGTTGACCAGATCTGCCGACGTACCTGGCTCTTTCGACCACCCTTGCTGTTGTCTGATGTGATCGTCGATATTTCCGTCCGAATCGGAGCGAAGACGGGAGTTGCTCGCGCGGCGTCAAATGTCGCGGCCGTCAGCGCCGCCGAAATTCCGGCGCACGCTTCTCTTTAAAAGCTTGACGCCCCTCTTGGGCATCCTCGGTGGCAAAACAGATCGTTTGTAGGTCGCGTTCGTATTCGATGGACTTTTCCAACGGCATGGAGAAGGCCGCCTTAAGGTTGAGTTTGGCCGTTTCCGCCGCGATGGGTGCGCGGCTGGCAATGACACTGGCTATGGCGCGTGCGCGCGCAGCGAGTTCGTCCTGTGCAACGACTTCGCTGACCAAGTTCCATGACAGCGCGCGTTCGGCCGGTACCGGATCGCCGGTCATAATCATCATGGCGGCATTCGACGGGCCGATCGAATGCGCGAGATAGGTGGCCATTCCCCCTCCCCCGACCCAGCCGAGCTTGATCTCGGGTGCGGCAAACTGAGCATTCTCTGAGGCGAGGCGGATATCGCATGACATGGCCGTCTCCAGCCCGCCGCCAAAGCAGTAGCCGTTGACGGCTGCAATCGAGGGTTTGAGCAGGTCTCGTATGGCGTCGCAGTAGTCGGGGCGGTTGCGGAATTCCCACGGCGTTTCGTATGTATCGAGTTCGCCGATATCCGATCCCGCACAGAACGCCCGGTCGCCCGCGCCTGTCACCACGACGCAGCGAATCGTGTCGCTGTCGTTACATTCCTTGACGGCTACGACCACGGCATCGGCCATTTCCGGCGTTACCGCATTGAGCTTGTTTGGACGATTGAGCGTGATCACCGCGATATGTTCATCCACTTCGAACAGGACGTCATCAGTCATTGCTTGCTTCCTCATCGTTCCGCGCCCTGCCCATTTCGGCCGGCACCGTACATATCTTGAATTGTGCCAACGATATCGCTGGCGGGATCCCCCTCCTCCAGCGCCTGACGCAGATAGGCCGAAGCTTCGGTCTGAAACGCCACGTAGCCGGCATGGCGCGGGCGTACATAGGCTACTTCGAGGGTCTTGGCAGTATCGCTGTAGAAGCTACCGCACGCGCCGTTGATTTCGGGATCGGACCACGCGCTGCGCCGGCTGGGCTGGCCGTCGTGAAAGGGAATGAAGGTAGTTTGTGCCTCTTCATCCAACAGCCACAACAGGTGGCGCTTGAGTTCCGGGGTCACCGGGCAGCGGCGCGATATGCCGATACCGGTGCCTCCGAGGGTGGAGCCGGGCCGCCCGCCATAGGGCCCGCGTGGGGCATCGCTGAAGCGGAGGGGATGACCACGCGTGGGCGAAGTGTAGTTCACATAACCATAGACAAGCGGGCAAAGTGCGACGTCGTCGGCGCAGGTCATGTGGTCGAGAAGATCAATCGGGTTCAGCTCGCGCACCGAACGCGGGCTTCGCGCGATCAGGTACCTCATCAGCTCGACGACCGCGGCGCCCGTGGCGGACGAAACCAGGACCCCAGGATCGTTGACGGCGGGCGGCTCGCCAAGGGCGGTGGCAATAGAGAAATAGGTCAGAAGGGCGTGGGGGCCGGCAAGTGACAGCGCCACTTTGCCGGTTGTCTCGGAAAGCGCTGTTACCTCATCCCAAGTGCCTGGCAGCGGTTGGTCAACCAAGTCAGAACGCCTCGCCATGACCTGTGACGCCGCATCCAGGGGCAATGCCCAATGTCGGTTGGCATACCTGTAGCTTGAGAGGCAAGGCCCGATAGTCGCCGTCTCGAGGTCATCGATGATGTCGACGCCGAAGATCTTTTCGAGCGGCTGCAGGCAATCCGCTTCGACCGCCTCGCCGACATGGGGATGGTCGAGAACCACCAGATCGTAGCGGTCGCAAAGCTCTTCAATGGGATGGGACTCGAAGCCTTCGAGGGGCTGTTTCGTCCACTCGATCGCCAGGCCATCGCGCACCGGATCGAGTGCCGCTGCCGCGGCGGCCAGAGCATTATAGCCGCGCGGATGATCCCAGGTAAGCGCTGAGATATGCTGCGTCACACCTCATCTCCGGCACTGACGGCACCGCATTCAAGCAGTCGATTTATGCTCTCGTCATCATAGCCGGCCTCGAGGAGCACTTCGCGTGTGTGCTCGCCCGCCAACGGCGCGCCGCGCGTGACAGCGGAGGGTGTCTTGGAAAACCTGATGGGAAAACCGGGGGTCTTCACGCGGCCCTCGGTGGGATGGTCATATTCCACGAACGTGCCGTTATGGGTGACCTGCGGGTCGTTCACCAGATCGTCGTAGCCATAGACCGGACCGGCCC
>CAZNHG010000355.1:0-3408 GCA_964572555.1 uncultured Devosiaceae bacterium
CGGCACCCCGGCTCCGCCTTGGCGGTGTTCACGACTGCCCCGATCCCCGTCGTCACGCCGCAGCCGACGTAGCAAACCTTGTCGAACGGCGCGTCCGGGTTGATCTTCGCCAGAGCGATCTCGGGCAGTACCGTGCAGTTCGAGAATGTCGAGGTACCCATGTAGTGATGGAGCTTCTGCCCGTCGAGCGAGAAGCGCGACGTGCCGTCCGGCATCAGCCCCTGCCCCTGCGTGGAGCGGATCGCTCCGCACAGATTGGTCTTGGGGTTGAGGCAGTATTCGCACTCCCGGCATTCCGGCGTGTAGAGCGGAATGACATGATCGCCGGCTTTCAGGCTTTTCACGCCTGCCCCGACCTCGGCGACGACACCTGCGCCTTCATGGCCCAATATCGAGGGAAACAGGCCTTCCGGGTCGTTGCCGGACAGGGTGAACTGGTCTGTGTGGCAGAGGCCGGTGGCCTTGATCTCGACCAGAACCTCACCCTCGCGCGGCCCTTCCAGGTCGACGTCGTGCAATTCCAGCGGCTTGCCCGCTCCAACGGCAACGGCGGCACGGGTTTTCATGTGGCCCTCCCTCGTATCCTTGTTTTCGGGCACGATGCCACGCGCCCGCCGACACGGCAACAACGATGTCGGAGAATCCTGCGTCTTTCAGGAGCTTACGGTCTGCGCCCGCCGCTCGATCCAGAAGCGCAGCAACACCCAGTCCAGCGAGAACACGCCCGGCCCCGCCGCGACGATGGCCGCCGCGCCCAGCGCCCACTGAATGTGAACCGGCCATCCGCCCGGAACGGTCAACTGAATGACCGCTGTCATCACCAGAATCCCCAGGGCTGCCGGCCGGCAGAGGAACCCCAGCACAAGCAGTACCGGAAACACGATCTCGCCGGTCCCCGACAGCCAGGCCGCGACATGCGGAAACGGCATGGGGTATGGTCCGCCCGGCAGATGCAACATGAACTCGTTGCCGAACAGATAGATAGCGCTCGAACTTAACTCGGTGGGGAAATGCAGCCACTTGGTCAGGCCGGACAACCAGAACGGCAACGCCAGCCAGACGCGCACGGCCAGCATCACGGCGCCGAATGCGAAGAACACGGCGGGCCCGTGGCTTTCGACCGGCCTGAAGCGGCCAAGGATCAGCCCGATCATGCTCGCCCCTCCTCTTCGATCGCATAGTCGTGCACGCCCCGCCGCCGCGCGGCAAGCCCAAAACGGGTCCAACCAAACGTTACGGAAAGCAAAGGACCGGAGCGATCGCACCGCCTATCGCGCCAGAACCCCGTCAACAACGGAGGTCCTGATCGGCTCCGGCCGCTCCGGTCGTGTCGCCATCGTAATCGCCTGCCCGGTCTCCGACGAGCGGGAAAAGCCCTCCATGACCTCGAGGACATGCAGAGCCAGCTCACCGCTCGCCCGATGCGGCCGGCCGCTGCGCAGCGCATGCGCCATGTCCGCCACGCCCAGCGAGCGATAGTTGGCGTCGGCATACGGCGCCGTTGTCGCCGCACCTTCCCACGAGCCGCCCCTGGCCCGTCGCTCGATGTCCCCGCCGAAGTGGTTGGGGTCGGGAACGACCAGGCTGCCCTCGGTTCCGTACAGCTCGATCGGCACGTGCTTGTGCCCGGCCACGTCGAAACTCATCGTCATCTGCACGACCGCACCGTTGACGAAACGCAGCAGCCCGGAGACGTGGGTATCGACCTTTACCGGCATCGCCTCGCCCGCGCGCGGTTCGCTGGTGATGGTACGCTCCGCCTGCGCCCTCGTGCCGATCCCGATTACGCTCTCCACCGGCCCGTAGAGATTGACGAGGTCCGTGATGTAGTACGGCCCCATGTCCAGAATCGGGCCGCCGCCGATATCGTAGTAGAACGCCGGATCGGGATGCCAGCTCTCGTGACCGGGACACATGAAATACGCGGTCCCGCCCACCGGCTTGCCGAGAAAGCCGTCGTCGACAATGTCGCGGCAGGTCTGGTGCCCGCCGCCGAGGAAAGTATCGGGCGCCGACCCGACCCGCAGGCCTGCCGCCGCCGCGGCATCCATCAATCTCTTGCCCTCGGCGAAAGCGATGCCCAGGGGCTTCTCGCCATAGACATGCTTGCCGGCAGCAAGCACCTGCAACCCCACCTCCACATGCACGCGCGGAATCGTCAGGTTCACCACGATCTCGACGCCGGGATCGGTCAGAAGGTCGGCGACCGTCATCGCCGTCAGCCCGAATTCGTCGGCCCGTGCCCGGGCGACGTCCTGCCTGAGATCCGCGATCCCGCGAATGTCGAGCACATCGAACCCCTGTGCCGCCTTCAGGTAGGCGGCGGAGATATTGCCGCATCCGATGATACCGATTCCCACACGCGCGGAGGCATCCATGGCGCGTCTCCTCCCTGCTCTGTCCTGATAGGCACGGCGAACGACCGCCGCCGCGCGATGATTGCGGCACAATAAAAGCATGCCCGCCGCCGATTGCAATCGCGCCGAATGACGCTTGTCTTGTCCCCTGCCCGGTGCTAGCAAATCCGCCACACATGCCGCACGGCTCGGCCGGTATAGCTCAGTTGGTAGAGCGCCTGATTTGTAATCAGGGGGTCGCGGGTTCAAGTCCTGCTGCCGGCACCACTTTCCCGCACGGGAACACAAAAGACGGGCGCCGCGGCGACGCCCGCCCGCTTCCTGGGCGCGCGCCTACGCGCTCTTCTGGATTTCCACCGTATGCGGGAACGGAATGGTGACGCCGTTGGCGTCGAACGCTTCCTTGACCTTCTTGGTCATCTCCCACTTCAGCTCCCAGTAGTCGTCGGCGTCGCACCAAAGGCGCGCGCCGATATCGACGGAGGAGTCGCCGAGCCCGACGATGCGCACCCACGGCTCGGGGTCCTTGTGCACGCGATCGTCCGCCGCCGCGAGGTCGAGGATCAGCTTCATCGCCTTGTCCATGTCGTCCGAATAGTCGATCCCGAAATTGAGATCGAGCCGGCGGGTGGAGTGGTGCGAATAGTTGGTCACGATTCGCCCCCAGGCCTGCCCGTTGGGGATGATGATCTGCACGTTGTCGGGTGTCACCAGCTCGGTGAGGAACAGGTTCACGTCCTTCACGGTGCCCGCCGTGCCCCCGATGTCGACATACTGGCCGAGCTTGAACGGGCGAAAGATGATGATCATCACCCCCGCCGCGATATCGGCGAACGTGCCCTGCAGGGCGAGGCCGATTGCCAGGGTCGCGGCACCGAGAATGGCCACGAGGCTCGTCGCTTCGAACCCGAATATCTGAAGCACCGCGATGAACACGGCGGCCATTACCAGCCACTTCACGATACCGGCAGCGAAGCTGCCCAGCGTCTCGTCGACGCGCGGATTGCTCGTCACCCGCGAGCGCACGAAGGCACTCAGCGCGCTCGCCACG
>CAZNHG010000356.1:0-3404 GCA_964572555.1 uncultured Devosiaceae bacterium
CTGGGCCTGGGCCTTGCCCTGCGTGGCGGCCTGTGCCTGCTGTTGCGACTGAGTCAGAGTTTGAGTCTGGGCCTGGGCCGGGTCGCCGTTGAGCTTGCCAAGCGCCTGGGCGAGCTCGCTGATGCGGTTCGACAGGCCGGGCAGGGTGTCGCCGAGCTTCTGCGCAATCGCCGCGAGCTTGTCGGCAGCCTGCGGGGAGGTATTGGCGGCCCGTTTGAGCAGCGCCTTGAAGCTGTCGGGCAGGGTACTCGACTGCTGGAGGCTGGTTTCGACATCGATGCCGGCCGCCTGCTGCTGAGCCATCAGGCCGGCGGGCATGTTGGCCGCGCTGCTGGCCTGCTGCCCCTTGCCGAGGAGCTGATTGAGGGTTTCGAGCGCGCCGGAGACCTGTTTGACCAGTGCCGCGTCCGGGTTGGTGCCGGATTCGACCTGCCTGGCGAGCTGGCCGAGCATGTCGACGAGGTTGGCGAGGAGGTCCTGCGGAGACGCGCCGTCGCCGGTCTTTCCCTCGCCGTCGAGTTTGCCGAGCAGGTTGTCCAGAAGCGTTCGGGCGGACTCGCCGGACTTGCCGGCGGCGGTCGCGCTGCCGGTGGCGTTGGCGCCGCCGGCGTCGCCATTGCCCGTCAGGGCCATGAGCGTCGCGAGGAGCGAGCCGAACTGGCCCTCGCCGCCACCCTTGGCGGCCGCACCCGTGCCGCCGTTTCCGGATGATCCGGACAGGGAGGGAAGCCCCGCGATGTTGGACGCCACTGACACTTCGCGCCGATTCCTTGTTGCGCATACGAATTCAGTCAGCATGATGCAAAAGGCTTGCCAGTTTGCCGGCCGCGTCGGGAATGCCGGTATTTCAATGTGTTAGAAGCGGCGGCGTTGCCCGGGACCGGGCGCGACATTGGGCCGGACCGGCAAAAACAGTGCCCCGGGGGCGGCAAAACGTGCCGGGTGGCATCGGCTGTTGTGACACGGGGCGAAAGGGCGTAAAAGAGCCCGAAAATCCGATGGCTCTTGACCCCAACCGGATACACGAGATGCTGAATTCGCTTGATATCAACAAGCCGCCCGAGGAAACGCGCGTCGTCGTCGCGATGTCGGGTGGCGTGGACAGTTCCGTTGTCGCCGGATTGCTGGCGCGCCAGGGCTATGAAGTCGTGGGCGTGACGCTGCAGCTTTACGATCATGGCGAAGCGACGCACCGCAAGGGCGCCTGCTGCGCGGGCCAGGACATTCACGACGCGCGGCGCGTTGCCGGGTACCTGGATATTCCCCATTACGTTCTCGACTATGAAGAGCGCTTTCGCGAGAAGGTGATCGACCCGTTCGCCAACAGCTATGCCAATGGCGAGACGCCGGTGCCCTGCATCTCGTGCAACCAGACGGTCAAGTTCGAGGACCTGATGGGCGTGGCGCGCGAGCTGGGCGCGGATGCGCTGGCGACGGGGCATTATGTGCAGACGCGGCTGGAGAACGGCCGGCGCGCGCTCTATCGCCCGGTGGACGGCGATCGTGACCAGAGCTACTTCCTGTTCGCCACGACGCCCGAGCAGCTCGATTTCCTGCGCTTTCCGCTGGGGAGCATGAGCAAGCCGGAGGTGCGCGAGATGGCGCGCGAGATGGGGCTGGAGATCGCCGACAAGCACGACAGCCAGGACATCTGCTTCGTGCCGAACGGGCGCTATGCCGATGTCATCCGCAAGATGCATCCCGAGGCCGAGCGCGAGGGCGACATCGTGCATCTCGACGGCCGGGTGCTGGGCACGCATCGCGGCGTGATGAACTTCACCATCGGCCAGCGGCGGGGCCTGGGCATTGCCGCTGGCGAACCGCTCTACGTGGTGCGGATCGATGCGCGCGCCAACGAGGTGATCGTCGGGCCGTTCGAGGCGCTCAAGACCTATTCGGTCAGGCTGCGCGACGTGAACTGGCTGGGTGCGGACAAGCTGGAAGCCGTGGCGGCCGGCAACGGGCTGGCCGTCGAGGCCAAGGTGCGCTCGACCCGCCCGCCGCAGGAAGCGGTGATCCAGATGCACGAGGGCGAGATTTTCGCCACGCTGATTGCCGGCGAGCACGGTATTTCGCCGGGGCAGGCGTGTGTTTTCTACGCCGATGACAGCGAAACCACCGAGGTTCTGGGCGGCGGGTTCATCGCCGAGGCGGTGCCCGCCGCGTTCGCCGCCTGACCGGCGGGATGCACGGCAAGGTCTGCATCGTCACCGGCGCGAGCCAGGGCATCGGCTACGAGACGGCGCTGGCGCTGGCGGGCGATGGCGCGACCCTGACACTGATCGGCCGCAGCGAGGCGCGCCTGTGTGCCGCCGTGGAGCGGATCCGCGCGAAGACCGGCAACGCCGAAATCTCGCACCTCGTGGCGGACCTCTCGGATTCCCGCGATATCCGCCGCATGGCCGCAGAGGTGCGCAAGCGCCACGACCGGCTCGACGTTCTGGTGAACAATGCCGGCGGGATGACGCGCAAGCGCAAGCTGGCGGCGGACGGCACCGAATACTGCTGGAAGCTCAATCATCTCGGTTATGTGCTGGTGACGCTGGAATTGTTGCCGCTTCTCAGGGCGAGTGCGCCGGCCCGGATCGTCAACGTGGCCTCGCATGCGCATTATCGCGGGCGCATCGCGTTCGACGACCTCAACAGCGACGCCCACTACGAGATGTGGACGGCGTACCAGCAGTCCAAGCTGGGGAACGTGCTCTTCACCTTCGCGCTGGCGCGGCGGCTGGAGGGGACGGGGGTGACGGTCAACTGCCTGCATCCCGGTGTGGTGGGCACGGGGTTCGTCGACAATATCGGGCCGCTCGAGAAGCTGCTGGCGCCGCTGATCAAGCTGGTGCTGATCTCGCCGCGGGCCGGGGCGGAGACAGCCATCCACCTGGCGCGTTCGCCCCAGGTCGCGGGGGTGAGCGGGCAATACTTCTCGAACCGGAAACCCGTCGAACCCTCCGCGCTCGCCCACGACCGCGAGGTTCAGGAGCGGCTCTGGGCGCTCAGTCTCGAACAGACCGGCGCAGCCGATATCCGAGCCCACACAGGGGCTGCCAACCCGACGCTTGACAGCGGTTCGGGCCACACATAAGAAGCACCAGCGTTTTGCGGGCACACCCGCCGCAAACGCTTCCGGCAAGGCGGCCCCGCCCGCCCTTGCGCCCCTTGGGGCGGAGTAGCTCAGTTGGTTAGAGCAGTGGAATCATAATCCATGTGTCGGGGGTTCAAGTCCCTCCTCCGCTACCAAAATCCCCTTTAAAATCAATACTCTAGAGAATAGGATGACACAGCGTTCAGCCTGTTGCATGCTGGCGTGCGCGTAGCGCATCAAATCCGGTCTCCTATTTTTCAAGGACTTGGGAGTGTGCTGCCCAGCGTTCTGGCACATCGCACCTATAAGGTCCCCGGCC
>CAZNHG010000357.1:0-3387 GCA_964572555.1 uncultured Devosiaceae bacterium
GGGAACCTCTACGACAGCGGCGATTACCACGCCGTTCTCGCCAAGGCCAAGGAGTATCAGACCGAGGAGGGCAAGCGGACCGTCTCGAACATGGTGCGGCTGGCCGATCTCACGCGCTCGGCCTTCATCAATGGCGACCTGTCGACGGTGATGAGTCCGCGTACCGTGATCACCTGGGCGGAGAACGCGCAGATCTTCGGCGATCTAGGGTTCGCGTTCCGGCTCACCTTCCTCAACAAGTGCGACGAGCTCGAACGCCCCGTGGTGGCCGAGTTCTATCAGCGCGTCTTCGGCGAGGACCTGCCCGAATCCGCGGCCAATCTCGCCATCAGCGCCTGAGCGCAGACGGGCTGGCCGTTCCGCGGCCGGCACCCTTTCCAACAGGCCGGCGGGTCGTGTGATGTGATCCGGCGGCACCAGGACGGACCGAACCATGGCCAACGAGCCGCGCAGCAAGCCGAACAAGCCCGATACCACGCAGGCCTTCAAGACCGCGATGGGCTCGGCCGTGCGCGCGATTGCCGGCAAGGGCGAGTTGGAGGTCGCCTTCACCTCCGACAGGCCCATCCTCACCCAGGACAAGGCGCGCCTCGCCGCGCTGCCGCGCGTTCCCACCGCCCATGACATCTCCGTGGTGCGCGGGCAGGGCGATTCCATGGCCATGCGGCTCGCCAGCCACGATGCCGATGCCCACCGCAAGCGCGCGCCCGCGGACCCCGACGCCCGCGCCGCCTTCGATGCGCTCGAGCAGGCGCGTGTCGAGTCGCTCGGGTGCGCCCGCATGCCGGGCATGAAACACAATCTCTCCGAGATGCTGGAGGATCGCTTCCACCGCGCCAACTACGGCGAAATCACCGAGCGCGACGACGCGCCGCTCGCCGAGGCGCTGGGGCTGATGTTGCGCAAGCAGCTCGCCGGCATGGACGTGCCCCCCAGCGGGCAGAAGATCGTCGATCTGTGGCAGGACGAGATTTCCGAGAAGTGCGAGAACGCCATGGCCGGGCTGCGTGCCGGCCTCGAGGACCAGACGGCCTTCGCCCAGGCCGCCCAGAGCCTTCTCAAGGATCTCGACCTCGTCTCGGATACCGACTTTGACAATCCCGACAACGAGGAGACCGAGGGCGGCGACGATCAGGACGACAAGGGCGGCGAGGACCAGACGTCCGAGCCCGAACAGGGCCAGGGCGAGTCCGAGGCCATGGAGGCCGACAGCGACGAGGCCCCCGGCGAGAACGAGGAGGTCGGCGATGTCGAGGGCATGGACTCCGACATGGCCGACACCGAGGACGAGGCCAGCTCCGAGGCGGGCGAGGAAAGCCCCACCCCGCCGCAGCCCGCCGACGGCGATGAGCGCCTGACCAACGAGCCGCAATACAAGGTCTTCACCACGGCTTACGACGAGATCGTGCACGCCCCCGACTTGTGCCCTGCCGAGGAACTCGATCAGCTCCGCGGTCTTCTCGACAAGCAGCTCGAGAACCTGGCGGGTGCCGTCGCGCGGCTGGCGAACAAGCTGCAGCGGCGCCTGATGGCCCAGCAGACCCGGTCCTGGACCTTCGATCTGGAAGAGGGGGTTCTCGACACCGCGCGCCTTACCCGCGTCGTCACCGATCCGCTGCAGCCGCTCTCATTCAAGGAGGAGAGCGAAACCGATTTCCGCGACACCGTCGTCACCCTGCTGATCGACAATTCCGGCTCCATGCGCGGCCGGCCCATCACCATCGCGGCGATCTGCGGCGATATCCTCGCGCGCACGCTCGAGCGTTGCGGGGTGAAAGTGGAGATCCTAGGGTTCACCACCCGCGCCTGGAAGGGCGGCAAGTCGCGCGAGGCGTGGCTGGAGGCCAGCCGGCCGGCCAATCCGGGGCGTGTCAACGATGTCCGGCATATCGTCTACAAGGCGGCCGACCAGCCCTGGCGCCATGCCCGGCGCAATCTCGGGCTGATGATGCGCGAGGGGCTTCTCAAGGAAAATATCGACGGCGAGGCCCTGCAATGGGCGCACAAGCGCATCGTCAACCGGCCCGAAAGTCGCCGCATCATGATGGTGATCTCCGATGGCGCGCCGGTCGATGATTCGACGCAGTCGGTGAATCCCGGCAACTATCTCGAATCGCATCTGCGCATGGTCATCGAGGATATCGAATTGCGCTCGCCCGTTCAGCTTGTCGCCATCGGCATTGGTCACGACGTGACCCGCTACTACAGGCGGGCCGTCACCCTGCTCGATGCCGAGGAGCTCGCCGGCGCGCTGACCGACGAGCTGGCCGCGCTTTTCGAGGAGGAGCCGCCGACCGAAAGGCGCAGGCGCCGCACCGCGTGAAGCCGGCGGTCCGCCTGTCGCTGGCGCTTTGCGCCGCTTTGTGGACCGGGCCGGTCGCCGCCGTCGAAGTTCCCGTCAATTCGGGCCAGATCGCCACGTTCAAGGGGGCCACCATCGGCGAACGGGTCGAGGGCGTCGTCTGGCGCGGCGGCATCGTCATGTCGAGCGCCGACACCTCCTTCGGCGGCCTGTCGGGCGTCACCTTCACCGGGCCGGACCATCGTATCGCCATGGTCACGGACGTCGGCAGTTTCGTCTCCGGCCTTCTGCTTTACGACGAGAATGGCGCCCCGCTCGGCCTTGGCGGAGTCGAGATCACCCCGATCGAGAACTCGGGCGGCCAGGAGCTGCCCCGCCAGTTCGCCCGCGATGCCGAGGCGATCGACACCATCTATCGCGACGGCGCGGCGCGGGCGGTCCGCGTCGGCTTCGAGAACCTCACGCGCGTGGCCGATTTCGAGCTGACCGACCATCGGCCCGGCGGCGCGGCGCGCGAGGTGACCATTCCCGAATGGGTCGAACAGTTGCGCACCAACACCTCCCTCGAGTCGGTATGCATCGCTCCGCCTGCCTCGCCTGTCGCCGGCTCCACGCTTCTGATCACCGAGGGCGCGCAGGTCGGCACGGGCTTCGCCGCCTACATGATGGGGCTTCGCGACCGCGGCCCCTTCACCGTCTCGCGCAGCCCGGGCGTCAATCCCTCGGATTGCGCCTTTTTGCCGAACGGCGACCTGCTCGTGCTCGAACGCGGCACCAGCCTGCTCAGCTTCACCATGCAGGTGCGCCGCATACCCGCCGCGGACGTCCGGCCCGGCACCGAGCTGACCGGCGAGGTGATCCTCACCGCCTCGGGCGGCGATATCGACAACATGGAAGGCCTTGCCGTGCATGACGGCCCGAACGGCGAGACCCGTATCACCATCGTCTCCGACGACAATTTCAACGACTGGGAACGCTCTCTTCTGCTGGAGTTTTCGCTACCCGAAGAGTGATCTCGAGCGTTTTCAGGACAAGTGGACACCACTTGTTCGGTTCGAAAACGCGACCACTCAAAACTTAGAGCT
>CAZNHG010000358.1:0-801 GCA_964572555.1 uncultured Devosiaceae bacterium
CGGCTCCTGGAAGATCATCGAGATGTCGTTGCCGCGCACCTGGCGCAGCTTGCGGTCCGGGGCGGTGAGCAGGTCGGTGCCCTTGAAGTGGATGGTCCCCGTGGGATGCGCCGCGGGGGGGTAGCTGAGAAGCCGGAGGATCGACAGGGCCGTCACCGACTTGCCCGACCCGGATTCGCCCACCAGGGCCAGCGACTCGCCGCGGGCGAGATCGAAGCTCGCGCCGCTGACAGCGGTCGTCGTGCCGTCCTCGCCCGCGAAGGTCACGCCGAGATTGCGCACCGAGAGCAGTTTGCCGTCCTGTCCGGTCATCTCACTCATGCGAATGTCTTGCGCGGGTCGAAGGCGTCACGCACCGCCTCACCGATGAACACCATGAGCGAGAGCATGAGCGCGATGACGAAGAAGCCGGTCAGCCCGAGCCACGGTGCGTTGATGTTGTTCTTGCCCTGGGCCAGCAACTCGCCGAGAGAGGGCGAGCCGGGCGGCATGCCGAAGCCGAGGAAATCGAGCGAGGTGAGCGTGGTCACCGAGCCGGCGAGAATGAAGGGCATGAAGGTCAGGGTCGCCACCATGGCGTTGGGCAAAAGGTGGCGCGCCATGATCTTGCGATTGGAAACGCCCAGCGCCCGCGCGGCGGTGATATACTCGAAATTGCGGGCGCGCAGGAATTCGGCGCGTACCACGCCCACCAGCGACACCCACGAAAACAGCAGCAGGATGCCCAGGAGCACGAAGAAGTTGGGAGCGATCACGCTCGATAAGATGAGCAGCAGGTAGAGCGTGGGGATCGAGGTCCAG
>CAZNHG010000358.1:811-3375 GCA_964572555.1 uncultured Devosiaceae bacterium
CGGCCCCGGCGGTCACGCCGACGATCGAGGAAAGGACCGTCAGCGTCAGCCCGAAGAGCATGGAGATGCGGAAGCCGTAGATCAGCCGTGCCATGACGTCGTTGCCGCGATTGTCCGTGCCCAGCCAGTGCCAGTTCCCCGGATGGCAGGCGGGATCGTCCACCCCTCGCGCATAGCGCTGGCAGCGCTGCTCCGTGGTCTGCAGCCAGAACGGCGGCGTGGGCGCGGCGCCGGGCAGGGCATCGTCGCGGGTGCGGTAGGAGTAGCGAATAGGCGGCCACAGCGCCCAGCCCTTGGACGCGATCTCCTCGTAGATAACGGGATCGCGGTAGTCCGGCGTGGCGAGGAACCCGCCGAACTTCGATTCCGGGTAGTCGACAACGACGGGGAACAGCAGTTCGCCATCGTACCAGGCCATGATCGGCTTGTCGTTGGCGATGAACTCGGCGAACAGGGTAAGGATGAACAGCACGATCAGCAGCCAGAACGAGAGGTAGCCCCGCTTGTTGGCCCTGAAGTTGCGCAGGCGGCGCCGGTTGAGAGGAGAAAGCGCGAACCGCCCGCGTTTTGGCGCGGCAGCGTGGGTCCTGGCTTGGGGCGTCGCCTCCATCGCGCTCACACCTCCCGGCTCTCGAAATCGATGCGCGGGTCGATCCACATGTATGTGAGATCGGAGATCAGCCCGATGACCAGGCCGAGCAGCGAGAAGATGTAGAGCGTGGCAAAGACCACCGGGTAGTCGCGGTTGAGCACGGATTCGAAGCCCAAAAGCCCCAGCCCGTCGAGCGAGAAGATCGTCTCGATCAAGAGCGAGCCGCCGAAGAACGCCCCGATGAACGCGCCGGGAAAGCTGGCGATGACAAGCAGCATGGCGTTGCGGAAAACGTGGCGGTAGAGTACCTGCCGATCCTTGAGCCCCTTGGCGCGGGCCGTCATCACGTATTGCTTGCGGATCTCGTCGAGAAAAGAGTTCTTGGTCAGCAGCGTGGTCGTCGCGAAGGCGCCGAGCGCCATGGCGGTGATGGGCAGCACCAGGTGCCAGAGATAATCGAGGACCTGCCGCCACCATGGCATCTGCGCGAAGCCCTCCGAGGTGAGCCCGCGCAGGGGGAAGACATCCCAGAAGCTCCCGCCGGCGAACAGGATCACCAGAAGGATCGCGAACAGGAAGCCGGGTATGGCGTAGCCAACGATCACCACGCCGGACGTCCACACATCGAAGCGCGAGCCGTCGCGAATGGCCTTGGCGATGCCGAGGGGAATGGAAATGCCGTAGGAGAGCAACGTCATCCACAACCCCAGCGAGATCGAGACGGGCATCTTCTCCTTGATCAGGTCGATCACCGAGATGTCGCGATAATAGCTCTCGCCGAAATCGAAACGCAGATAGTCCCACAGCATCATCGCGAAACGCTCGTGAGGCGGCTTGTCGAAGCCGAACTGTTCCTCGATCTGGGCGATGAAGGCGGGGTCGAGCCCTTGTGCACCGCGATACTGGGAATCGTTGCCGTTCTCCCCGGCGAAGTCGCCCGAGGCGCTGCCCGAAATCCGCGCCGTCGCGGCGACATCGCTGCCGGTCATCTGCGCGATGAACTGCTCGACAGGACCGCCGGGCGCGAACTGGACCACGAGGAACGAGACCAGCATGATCCCGAAAATGGTGGGTATCATCAGCAGCAGGCGTCTGACGATATAAGCGCCCATGGACTCCCCTTGCGGTCCCGCCAGCGGGTGCCGGCCGCATCACTTCACAACAATGATTGAACAGAACAGCAAAGCGCGTTCCGTGCAAGCGCAATGCCGTGCCCGTGATCGGCTTGTCAGCGGGGCCGGTTGGTGCTCACATCCGGGCCTGGGTGGTTCCCAGATGAAGAGGCGCGAGATGACCAAAGCCGTCTACACCGACCGCACCGAAGCCGGCAAGGAACTGGCGCGGCTTCTTGGCGACCATGCCGGACCGGACACACTGGTACTCGCGCTTCCGCGCGGCGGCGTGCCCGTGGCCGCGGAAGTCGCCCGCACGCTGAAGGCACCGCTCGACCTCGTGCTCGTGCGCAAGATCGGCGCACCGGCCCAGCCGGAACTGGCGGTGGGGGCCGTGGTCGACGGCGCAGAGCCGGAGATCGTCGTCAACTCCGACATCGCACACACGCTGGGGCTGAGCGATGACAAGGTGCAGGAACTGGCCCGGCATGAGATCGCCGAGATCGCCCGGCGCCGCAAGATCTATCTCGGTGAGAGCGCGCCGCTTTCCCCGGCCGGCAGGACCGTCATCGTCGTCGACGACGGTATCGCCACCGGCGCCAGCATCAAGGCGGCGCTCAAGGCCCTGCGCCGCGCCGGACCGGAGCGGATCGTTCTCGCCGTCCCCGTCGCCCCTGCCGATACGCTGAAAGAGCTCGAGCCCTACGCGGACACGATCGTGTGCCCGGCTACGCCCTCCCCGTTCGCGGCCGTGGGCGCCCATTATCGCGACTTCCCGCAAACCCCGGACGAGGAAGTCGTCGCCCTCCTGCGCGCGGCGGGGCGGGTCTAGGCGCGCGAGAGCGCGGACACCCCGGCGC
>CAZNHG010000359.1:0-1212 GCA_964572555.1 uncultured Devosiaceae bacterium
ACCTTGAATTCCGAAAAGCTCTGGCAGCCGAGCCGGCGGCAGAAGCGCGTCACGGTGGGCGGGGATACTTCGGCGCGCGATGCCAGTTCGATGATCGAGGCATTCACGGCGAAATCCGTGTCGGCGAACAGAATCTCGGCGATCCGGTGTTCGGACCGCGAGAGGCTGTCCATCTCCGTCTGCAATGCCGCCAGAATATCCATGAGATCAGCTCCTTGGCGTCAGCCGGACTTGTAGCAAACGCAGTCGATCTCCACCTTGCCGTCAACCATCAGCCGCGACTGCACACAGGCGCGCGCCGGCGGATGCTCCCCGAAATATTCCTTGTAGACGCCGTTGAACGACCAGAAGTCGCGCGGGTCGTCGAGCCAGACGCCGATGCGCACGATATGCTCGGGGCCGTAGCCGGCTTCATCGACAATCGCGAGCATATTCTTTATAGCCACATGCGATTGTTGTACGATCCCGCCGGTCACGACCTCGCCGTCCTTCATGGCGATCTGGCCGGAGACATAAAGCCAGCCTGCCGCCTCGACAGCACGGGCGAAGGGGAGGTTCTGGCCGCCTGCGCCCTTCTTGTCGGCGCCATAGCGCTTGATCTCTGCCATCCGTCTCGTGCCTCCCGATACTATATGTAAATAATTTTCTTGCTTGATTGACAATCGAGCAGATTCAGCCGATTTTTTCCAGCAGAATTTGTTCAGGGATGTAAATTTTTTCGATGCGAGACCCCTTTCTCAACCCCTTCCCGGCCGATGCCGATCGTCAAGCCATCTGGGACATGCTGGTCACCCGCGACATTGCCGCCTTTCTTGCCGCGGACTGGAGCATCGTGGCCGACGATTTCATCGCCGACGGCTTTTTCGGGATCGATGGCTGCGGGACGGACAACCCCGATCACTGGCGCCTCGCCTTCCCTTCGCTCGAGGCCTATCGCGACGAATGGCTGAGCCAGGCGCAGACCTTCCAGACCCGGGAGTTCGCCGAGGACGCGCGCACCGCGATCTTCAACACGACGGTGCTGCGCGACATCGAAATAGAAGGAGACCGGGCGTTGGCGCGCAAGAAGTTCGACGGCGGAATCACACGCGCCGACGGCGGACGCGACGTGATGAACTGGCAGACGCTCTATTATTGCCGGATGCACGAGGGGCACTGGAAACTCACGGGATTCTGCGGCTATTTGCCCAATCCGATGGGACATCCCAAGGC
>CAZNHG010000359.1:1312-3363 GCA_964572555.1 uncultured Devosiaceae bacterium
ACCGCCGCGCTCGCCACGGAGACCAATACCTTCTCCCCGATCTGCATCGACCGGCGCGCCTTCGAGGCGTCGCTTTACGCACCGCCCGGCCAGCATCCGGCAACGCCGACGCTCTGCTCGGCTCCGATCACGGTCGGTCGTGCGGTGACTGAGGAGCTGGGCTGGGAGCTCGTCGAGGGCACGGCCGCCTGGGCCGATCCCGCCGGGCTGATCAACCGGCAGACCTATGAGAGCCTGCGGGACGAAATCCTGAACCAGCTCGAGATGGCCATGCCGGTGGACGGCGTGGTTCTGGGCCTGCACGGCGCGATGGTCGCGGACGGCTATGACGATCCCGAGGGGGACATCCTCGCGCGCATCCGCACCATGGTCGGTCCCGACATTCCCGTGTGCGCGGAAATCGACCCCCACAGCCACCTCACCGCCAAACGCGTGACCGCCGCGGACTGGTTCGTCGCTTTCAAGGAATTTCCTCACACCGATTTCGTGGAACGCGCCAAGGACTTGTGGAAGATTGCTGTGGGGCGGATTCAAGGCGTGACACGGCCGGTGATGAGCACGTTCGACTGCCGCATGATCGACGTATTCCCTACCTCGCAGGAGCCGATGCGCAGCTTCGTGGACCGGCTCATGGCTATCGAGCGGGACGACGGGGACGTCCTGTCGATCTCGGTCGTCCACGGTTTCATGGCCGGCGACGTGCCGGAAATGGGAACCAAGATGATTGTCGTGACCGATGGAAAACCCGACAAGGGCAACGCACTTGCCCGCGACCTGGGCATGGAGCTGTTCGCCATGCGTGGCACCGTCGCCATGACCCAGATCGATGAAAAGCGGGCCGTTGGCGAGGCTCTCGATTCGGAAACGGGGCCGGTAGTCATCGCGGACATCTGGGACAATCCAGGCGGTGGTACGGCCGGAGACTCGACGGTCATCCTCGCCGAACTGCTCTCGCGCGGGTGCACCAATGCCGCGGTCGGCACGATCTGGGACCCGATTGCCGTTCAGATCTGCATTGCCGCGGGGGAAGGCGCCGCCATTCCACTGCGCTTCGGTGCCAAGTCGGCGCCGGACACGGGCGACCCGATCGACAAGCGCGTGACGGTCAAGCGTATCGTGCGCGGCGCGGAAATGCGGTTCGGGACCAGCATGGTCCCTATCGGCGATGCGGTAACCATCGCCTTCGACGGCATCGAGGTCATCCTCAACACCACCCGGGCGCAGTGCTTCGACACCAGCGTCTTCGATGTGATGGGGATCGCGCCGACGACGAAGGATATCCTCGTGGTCAAGTCGACCAACCACTTCTACGACTCCTTTGCCCGCATCGCCGCAAAGATCCTTTATTGCTCGGCCGGCACCCCCTACCCCAACGATCCGCGGCGGACGCCCTATCGCAAGGCCAGCAGAAACATCTGGCCGATCGTTGAGAACCCGCATGACATGGCCGCGACGGACTCATAGCAGCGAACGGTCCGCAGCCCCCTCCACATTCAGGGACCACCGCTCCAGTTCGATCTGACGGCTGCGCCCGAACAGGCTCTGCACGAGAACGAAGTCGCGCACCATCCAGCCGATCGGCCTGTCGAGTACCGTTTCGGGAACCTTCTGCTCGTCCCACAGCACGGTCATGTGCGGCTCAAACACATCCGATCCGTACAATAGCCCCGCCTTGACGAGTTCGAGCCGCAAGGCATCGCGGAGGATGCCGAGCGCCGCCGCACCTCTTCCGCAACGCAAGACCACCGGCCGCTTGGGCTTGCGGACCTGAAACGTGCAGACACGGTCGAAGGTGATCGGGAAAGCCGGGGCGGCGACGCGGGTGGCGGCGTCCGCTGCCGTCGCAACGTCGTCCTTTCTCAAGCCGCGCGGCGACATCGCGAGGTTGAGCGAGATGTGCAGGCGATCAGCGTCGTAGCGATGTCCCGCAAGGCCGTGCCGCGCGCGCCATGTGCGCGTGACATTCGCTATCTCCTGTGCGGCGTTGGCGTCAGGCCGAAGAGCAAAGTAGAACACTTCCGGCTGCGGAGCCGGTCCGAGGTCGAGGGAGA
>CAZNHG010000360.1:0-3353 GCA_964572555.1 uncultured Devosiaceae bacterium
CCGCCTGCTCCAGGTCCTGGTAGCATCCGGGCACCGTGTCCGAGCCAAAGGCACGCTTGTGTCCCGCGACCGACGACGCCATGCACAGCCGCGAATTGGTGTCCATGTTGCCGCTGCCGATGAAGCCTTTCATCAGCTTGTTGGCGACATAGTAGTCCTCGGTCAAAAGCTGTCCGGACCCGTAGATCGCCACCGAGTCCGGACCATGTTTTTCGATTGCTTCCGAGAAACTTGCGGCAACGCGTTCAAGCGCTTCCTCCCACGTGGCGCGCACGCCCCCGATCTCGGGATGCAGCAACCGGTCATCGAGTGCCAGCGTCTCCCCCAGCGCCGACCCCTTCGAGCACAGCCGTCCGAAGTTGGACGGATGCTTCGGATCGCCCTCAATGCTGACCGTGCCGTCCGCCTGCGGCGTGGCGAGCACCCCGCAGCCGACCCCGCAATAGGGGCATGTCGTATGAACGCTGGCGCCGCTCCTCATGCCGGTCTACTCCGCCGCCGCCATCACCGCGCTCGCCGCCATCAATATCCGCCCGTCCTCCACCTTGAGCGGAATGGTGGCGACCCGTCCCTCGTCGGCACCCTGCGCCTCCCCGGTCTCGAGCGAAAACACCCAGTTGTGCAGCGGGCAGGTCACGAACGCCCCGTGCACGATGCCCTGGCTCAACGGCCCTCCCTTGTGTGGACACTGGTCCTCGATGGCGAAAACCTGGTCCTCCTGGGTCCGGAATACGCCGATCCGGCCCGCCGGCGTCTTCACGCACCGCGCACCGCGCTTCGGGATGTCGGCCAGCTCGCCGATTTCGATCCATTCCGACATGTTCTACTCCGCCGCAACCATGTTGAGTTCCGCCATCGCCGCGAATTCGTGCGCGTCGCGGCCATTGACCCGCTCGTTCCACGGATCGACCTGCGCGAACTTCTGCGAATAGACGAACCGGTCGTAATAGGCCCGGCGCTTCTCCAGGTCCTCGACGATGGTCGCCTGCACCGAGTCCATCCCGACCCGCTTGAGCCACTTGTAGATGCGCTCGAGATAGTGCCCCTGCTCGCGATAAAGCTGGACCAAAGCCACGATCACCTCGAGCGCCTCGTCTTCCGTCTTCACATGCGTGAGGACTTCCGTGCCCTTGATGTCCAACCCCGCCGCACCGGCGAAGTGGATTTCGTATCCGCTGTCGACGCAGATCACCCCGACATCCTTGCAGGTCGCCTCGGAGCAGTTACGCGGACAGCCCGAAACGGCCATCTTCACCTTGGCCGGCGTCCAGGCGCCCCACATGAACTTCTCGACGCGAATGCCAAGCCCCGTCGAATCCTGCGTGCCGAACCGGCACCAGTCCGATCCCACGCACGTCTTCACCGTGCGCAGGCCCTTGGCATAGGCCGCGCCCGAAACCATTCCGGCCGCGTTCAGGTCCGCCCAAACGCCCGGCAGGTCCTCCTTCTTCACGCCCAGAAGGTCGATGCGCTGCCCGCCGGTTACCTTGACCGTGGGGATCTCGAACTTGTCCGCCACGTCGGCAATAGCCCGCAGCTCGTTGGAATTGGTGATCCCGCCGAACATCCGCGGCACGACCGAATAGGTCCCGTCCTTCTGGATGTTGGCGTGCACCCGTTCGTTGATGAAGCGCGACTGGTTGTCGTCCTCGTATTCGCCCGGCCAGTCGGCCACCAGGTAGTAATTGAGCGCCGGCCGGCACTTGGCGCAGCCGCAAGAGGTCTTCCACTCCAGCTCCTGCATGACCGCCGGAATCGACTTGAGCTCCTTGGCCCGGATCAGCCGCCGCACGTCGGCGTGGCCGAGATCGGTACACCCGCACATCGGCGTCACCGCCGCCGGGTCGTAGCCGTCGCCCAGCGTGAGCGCCAGAAGCTGCTCCACCAGGTTGGTGCACGATCCGCACGAAGCGGATGCCTTTGTGTGGGCCCGCACATCGTCGAGCGTGGTCAGTCCCCCATCGGTAATCGCGCCGGTGATCTTGGATTTACACACGCCGTTACAGCCGCAGATCTCTGCATCATCCGGCAAGGCTGCAACGGCCGCCATAGGGTCCATCTGACCCCCTCCCTGATAGGCCTGGCCGAAAATCAGGGTGTCGCGGAATTCGGAGGTGTCGGTTTCGTTCTTCAGCATGTCGAAGAACCAGGGCCCGTCCCCTGTCTCACCATACATCACCGCGCCGATGATCTTGTCGTCCTGCAGCACCAGCCGCTTGTAGACGCCCGCGTTGGCATCCCGCAGAACGATCTCGTCGCGATCGTCGCCATCGGCGAAGTCACCGGCGGAATAAAGATTGACCCCGGTCACCTTCAACTGCGTCGCCGTCTTGACCGGCGTGAACGCCGCTTCCTCTCCGGTCAGCGTCTTGGCGGCCACCTTCGCCATTTCATAGAGCGGCGCGACCAGTCCGTAGACGATCTCCTCATGCTCCACGCATTCACCGAAAGCGAAAATATCGGGATCGGAGGTCTGCATCTGGTCGTTCACCAGGATGCCCCGCTCCACATGCAGTCCCGCGTCGGTGGCGATGCGCGTCTCGGGCCGGATACCCACCGCCATCACAACGATGTCGGCATCGTAGATCGTACCGTCCTCGAGCAGCACGGCCTCCGCCCGCTCGTCACCGAGAATGGCCTTGGTCTGGGCCTTGCAGTGAACCGTGATGCCGCGCCCCTCGAGCTCCTTGCGCAACAGGTAACCCGCCGCCGGATCGAGCTGGCGTTCCATCAGGTGATCCATCAGGTGAAGGACCACCACCTCCATGCCGCGATTTTTCAGCGCCGCTGCGGCTTCCAGCCCCAGCAAACCACCGCCGATCACCACCGCCTTGGCGTTCGGCTTCTCGGCCGCCGCGACCATCGCATCGACGTCATCGAGATCGCGGAACGCCATCACACCGGGCAATTCCTTGCCCGCCACCGGAATGATGAACGGCGCCGAACCGGTCGCGATGACCAGCTTGTCGTAAGGCGTTTCCTCGCCATCCGCGAACACTGTCTTGGCCTTCCGGTCGATCTTGGTGACCGTCTGGCCGAACCGGGTATTCACCTTGTTCTCGGCATACCAGTCCGCATCGTGGGTAACGATTTCATCGAAGGTCTTTTCACCGGCCAGCACCGGGGAAAGCATGATGCGGTTGTAGTTGCCGCGCGGCTCCGCGCCGAACAGCGTCACGTCGTACGCATCCGGCGCCGCCTCGAACAGGTGCTCCAACATGCGTCCCGACGCCATGCCGGCACCGATGACAACGAGTTTCTCAGTCATATGGTCCAACCTTTTGGTGAACGAGTGGGACTTACTGTGCGGGGGCCGGCACGCCATCGGCGTCGCCCCCTTCGATTTTCCGGAC
>CAZNHG010000361.1:0-3350 GCA_964572555.1 uncultured Devosiaceae bacterium
TGATGTTCTCTCTGCTCCGCGGACTGATGAAGGAGCAGATCGGCGAAGTCCAGGTAGGCGCCCCGCCAAGCGTGGAAAGCCTGCGCTAGGGGGCGGCGCCCTTCGATCTTAGCGGGCCGGACTGTGGTCCGGCCCGCTTGCCTGTCTCGCCGGTTGTTCCGCCGGGGCAACGCTGCGCCCGCGAGACGATTGACCCCCCATCGGGACCGTGCAACACGTACACGTGTGCAAAAATGCGGTCCGATCATGCCATTTGAGTTATCATGAGCGCGTGCCCGATATATCGCGGGGTGTCGAGGGACGCTGTTGCGGCAGGCGGCGGAATTGTGCTGCGGCGGGTACGCCACACCATGGGAGAAACCTGGCAATGAGCCTCCGGGCAATTGCGGAACGTCCCGAAATACGCGCACATGCCAAAAGTTTGCCCGTGCGCGGGATTCGCACGGGCCATCCTGAAGGGAGCAACGCATGACCCGCAAGAACGTGCGATCGCGCGTCACCTCGCACGATGTCGCGCGCCTCGCCGGCGTCTCGCGCGCCGCCGTCTCCAGAACCTTCACGCCCGGCGCCAGCGTGTCCGAGGACACGCGCGAGAAGGTGCACAAGGCCGCACGCGAACTCGGCTACCGCGTCAACTACCTGGCGCGCAGCCTGATCAACCGGCGCTCCGACCTTGTGGGTGTCGTGGCGGCAGGCCTCGACAACCCGTTCCGGACGCTGCAGATCGACCAGCTCTCGCGGGCCCTTCTGGCGCACAATTTCCGCCCGGTGCTTCTGCCGACATCGGAAAGCGAGGACATCTCGACCTTCATCGAGCAGCTCCTGCACTATTCGGTCTCGGGCGTGCTGGTCACCTCCGACGCCCCGCCGACGGCGTTGTGCGAGGAATGCGCCGCCCATGACATTCCCATCGTCCTGATCAACAAGGGCGACGACATTCCCTTTGTCGACCGCGTCGTCAACGACGACGAGGCGGCCGGACACCTGGCCGCCGACGTGTTGATCGAGGGCGGAGCCGCGCATCCCGCCGTCATGGCCGCGCCGGACGTCTCCTACACCGCCCGCCGCCGCATGCGGGCGTTTCTCGCCCGATGCGAGACGCTGGGTGCCCCCGCGGAATTTCTCGGCATTCCCGTCAACAGCTACGACGCGGGCTTCGACGGTGCCGCGCAGCTGCGGGGCACCGCCATCGACGGCCTGTTCTGTGTCAGCGATTATCTCGCCTGCGGTGTGCTCGACCGGCTGCACGCGGACGGCACCGACCGCACGGTCTGCCCGATCCGCGTCGTCGGCCACGACGACATTTCCCAGGCCCGCTGGAACGCCTATCAACTCACCACCATCCGCCAGCCCTGCGACGTGCAGGCCCAGCGGGCCATCGATCTGCTGATCAGCCGCATCGACACCCCCCAAATGGCGGCGCGGGTCGAGCAGACCCCGGTGAGCCTCGTCAAACGAAGGAGTGCGTGATGCTCCCCGGCCCGCCCGAAAGCATCGGGACCGCCAGCGCCCCCACCGGTCCGCAGGCCGGAATGGCGCATGAGGGAGCGTTGCATAGTCGATTTACCTCTCTACATGAACATATGGGCCCGTTTACGGGCCATGGTGACGCCGGAATCGACGCGCAGACTGTGTTACGCGCGGAATTTGAAAGGACCGCACAAATATCGCGATGAACCTTTATTTGCTCCTCGTTCATCTGGCTGGCGCGATCACGCTGCTGCTCTGGGCCGTGCGCATGGTGCGCACGGGCGTCGAGCGCAGCCAGGAACCGCGCCTGCGCCGCGTTCTGCGCGAGAGCCGGGGCGGCCGCGTCAAGGCGGCGGGCATCGGCGCGCTGGTCGCCATGTTCCTGCAAAGCTCGACCGCCGTCGCCGTCCTGGCCGCCGGGTTCGCCGGGCGCGGCGTGCTCACCCTCGCCACGGGCCTGGCGCTGATGCTGGGCGCCGATGTCGGCTCCGCGCTCGTCGTCCAGATCCTCTCGCTCGATCTGACCTGGCTCACCCCGATCCTTCTCATCGGCGGCGGCGTGCTCTTCTTCCGCAGCCGGACGCGCGAAATGCGCCAGATCGGGCGCATCCTGATCGGCATTGCCCTCGTTCTCCTGGCGCTGCGCCTGATCGGCGAGGCCACGGAACCGCTGCGCGATTCCACGCTCCTGCCCATCATCGTGGGCTACCTGCGGGGCGACTTCGTCTCCGCATTCCTGATCGGCGCGCTCTTCGCCTGGCTGGTGCATTCGAGCATCGCCACGGTGCTGCTCATCGCGACCTTCGCGGCCCAGGGGCTGGTGCCGGCCGAACTCGGCGTGTCCCTGGTCCTTGGCGCCAATCTCGGCGCGGGGCTCATCGCCGCCGGCCTGACGCGTCAGGGCCACGAGCAGGCCCGCCGCATCGCCCTGGGGAATCTGGGGTTCCGCGCCGCCGGATCTGTCGTCCTGCTGCTTGCCTTCCACTTTACCGATCCGGGACTGGGCCTTCTGGGCAGCGATCCCGCGCGCCAGCTCATCAACGCGCACCTGGCATTCAACATCACCCTTCTCGCTGTCTGCCTGCCCTTCATCGGTCCGGCCGCTACCCTGCTCGAGCGCCTGGTGCCCGACCGCGACACCGAGGAAACCGACGATCCGGCGGTCAACGCGGGAAGCTGCCTCGACCAGGCGGTCGTCGGCACACCGGCCCTGGCGCTCGCCAGCGCCACGCGCGAACTCTTGCGCATGGCCGAGATCATCGAGCGCATGCTCACGCCCCTGATGGATATCTACGAAACGGGCGACCCGCAAAAGATCAAGCAGGCCAAGCGGCTCGAGGAAGCGGTCGACGAGGCGCAGCGCGAGATCAAGCTCTATCTCGCCAAGATCGACTACACCAACGAGGACGAGGCGGAGCGCGGCCAGGAACTGTCGAACTTCGCCATCAATCTCGAATATGTCGGCGACTCGGTGACCAAGACCCTGCTCAAGCTGGCCGAAACCCGGCGCGACGAGCACCTCAGCTTCTCGCCCGAAGGCTGGCGCGAACTCAACGAACTGCATCATCGCGTCATGGCCAACATGCAGCTTGCCCTGAACGTGCTGGTGTCCAAGGACCGCGAGTCCGCCCGCCAGCTCCTGAGCGAGAAGGACGCCATGCGCTCGGCCGAACGCGCCAGCTACGGCCGCCATCTCAAGCGCCTGCGCCTTGGCGGCACCAGAAGCATCGAAACGAGCGATCTGCATCTCGAAACCGTGCGGGCGCTCAAGACCATCAACTCCCTGTTCGCCAGCGTCGCCTACCCCATCCTGAGCGAGAGCGGCGACCTGCTCGACAGCCGCCTGACCCGCAAATCGCGCTCGGCGACGTGAGGGACCA
>CAZNHG010000362.1:0-3345 GCA_964572555.1 uncultured Devosiaceae bacterium
TTGAGGTCCTCGCGCTTGAAATAGACCTGCGCGCCGCCGAGCTCCTCCGTCATCTGCGCGGCATGGTAGAGCGGCGAGGGGCGGCCGACATAGTGCGTGTGCAGCTCGCCGATTTCGGACGCGAAAGTCGGGTCGTCCTTGGCTTCCTTGTAGGCCCTGTCGAGATGAAGGATCAGCGGCATCAGGGTCTCGGCGACGAAACGCCCCCCGAATATGCCGAACCGGCCCTGCTCGTCCGGCCCGTTGCGCAGCGAATTCGCGCCGGTCATGTTCACTGCGCTGTCCTTTCGTCTCGGAGCGTTCTCAGGAAAAGTGGATAACGCTTTTCCGGGTCGGGAACGCGACCACTTTCAACCTAAACCGCGGCGGCCGCCGCCCGGGCATTATCTATGAAGGCGCGGATCTTGTCCGCATCCTTTTCGCCCGGCGCACGCTCGACGCCAGAGGACACGTCGATCCCGAAGGGTTTGACCTGTGCGATGGCGTCGGCGACCGTTTCCGGGGTCAAGCCTCCCGAAAGCATGAATGGCAGTGACGGGTCAAGCGTGGCGAGCAGGTCCCAGTTGAACGTCATGCCCAGCCCGCCCGGACGGGTCGCGTTCAGGGGCGGCTTGGCGTCCAGCAGGATACGGTCGGCGATGCTCTCGTATTCGGTGACCGTGTCGACGTCCTCGGCCGCCGCGATGGGCAGCGCCTTGATGACCGGCACACCCCCCTCCGAGCGGATGGCCTCGACCCGGCTCACGCTCTCCGAGCCGTGAAGCTGCAGCCATTCGGGGTCGCACATGGCGATCTCGGCGATCAGCGAATTGTCCGGATTGACCATGACGACAGCGGTCTCCACGCGTCCGCGCGCCTCGGAGATGAGCATGGCGATATCGTCGATCTCGGCATGGCGCGGGCTCTTGGGGAAGTGCATGAACCCCACGACATCGGCGCCGGCGTCGATGGCCGCGTCGAGTGTTTCGCTGGTCTTGATGCCGCAGATCTTGATGACGGGTGAGTAGGGCATGGGAACGGGGGCGGTCGGATCCTATTGGTCTTCGAGAAGGTCGTCGGGATCGAGCATGGCGCGCCCGCTTCCCTGTGGCCGCGGCGCCCGGCGGGCGGCGGCGAGCTCGCGCTCGAGGCGCTCGTTTTGTTTTTTCAGGCGCCGCTTCTCGCGCCGGTTGGGCGCCTGGGCGAACCAGGTCGCCACGCCGCCGAACACGATACCGATGATCAGCATACCGAAAATGACGGCGAAAAGGGGCGCGTCGAGCGCGGGGATGAGCGGGTTCTCGGGGGAAAGCGGATCGAAACGGACCGGGACGGCGTGCCTGTTGGCCAGTGCGAAGATGACGAGCACCAAGCACAGGGGCACCAGAACGAACCAACCCACAATGCGTCTGGTCATAGGGTTCCGATCCTAGTGCATTCCCGACCGGCGGCTATTTGTTGAGCCGTTCGCGAATTTCCTTGCCCGCCTTGAACTGGGGCACGTATTTCTCACCGACATCGACTTTCTCGCCCGTGCGCGGATTGCGGCCCACGCGGGCCGGGCGGTTCTTGACCGAAAAAGCGCCGAAGCCGCGCAGCTCGACCCGGTTGCCATCGGCCAGCGCACCGCTGACTTCGTCGAGCACGGCGTTGACGATGGCTTCGAGGTCACGCTGAAACAGGTGCGGATTTTCCTCCGCGAGCTTTTGAATCAGTTCGGATTTAATCATCGCCGTCCCCCGGGACGTAAGCCATAAACGTGTTCAAACAGGCGCTTATCGTGAAGGGTCAGCCTGCCAAAGCGAAACCAAACCGTCAAGCGCCATGGGACCCTGTGCGCCGAGACCGAGCGCCGACAGCGCCTCGCTGCCCAGATAGCGCACGACGCGTTCGAGGTCGTTCTCGGGCAGGGGATAGTGCGTGACGACGGGCAGGTCCGCGGCGACGTCTTTCTCGCTTTCGAACCAGTCCACCGCTTCCCGCTCGCCGCCGATGGCGTCGATCAGGCCGTTTGCGACACCCATCCGGCCGGTCACGATCCGCCCGTCGGCCAGCTCTTCGGCACGGGCGCGCTCGAGGCCGCGCCGCTCGGCGACGACATCCACGAACCATTCGTAGCTGTTGTCGACGAGCGCCTGCATGCTTTCGCGCGGCGCGCCGGTCAGCGGCTCGTCGTAGTCCGGTTCGGCCTTGAGCGGGCCGGTCTTCACCGCATCGAGATCGATCCCGATGGTGTCGAGCAGCTTGGCCGCGTTGACGTGCTGCATCAGAACGCCGATGGAGCCCACGATCGACAGGCGCCGGGCGAAGATGTGATCGGCGGAGATGGCGGTCATATAGGCCGCCGAGGCACCCAGCTCCCCGATGACCGCGGCGACGGGCTTTTCGGCGCGCAGCCGCCCGATGGCCTCGTAGAGTTCCTCGCCCCCCGCGGTGGTGCCGCCGGGGCTGTTGATGTCGACGATCACCGCCCTGACGCTGTTGTCCTCGGCCAGCCGGTTCAGAACGTCGAGCCGCTGCCCGTCCGTGCTGATGATGCCGTCGATGGCGACGCGCGCGATGTGATCGCCGGGCCCGCCGGTGGCCGCGAACCGGCCCGACAGTGCAACGACCGCGATCACGAGTGCCAGGATCGCCGCGATCCGCCAGCGCCGGCGCGAGCGGCGCAGATGCGAGGCGGCGGGAATGGTGTGTGCCGGATCGTCGGATAGCGACATGCAAGTGGCCCGGATTGTTGCAAGCAGTCTCAGGGCTTAAGCCCTGTTCGCTGCGATGACAAGGCCGGAATCGGCTCGCCCGCTATCCTGCGGCCCGGCGGCGCAGGTTGTGGCTTGCGCAAAACAAGGGGCCCGTACCCCGAAAGGCGCGGACCCCCGTATCTCGATCACTGATCGTGCGACCGCTCAAGAATCTGGAGCTTCCGTTCTGATTCAGTCAGAACGGAAAATGCTCTAGTCGTCGTCGTTCTGATCCTTGAGCGCGGCGCCCAGGATGTCGCCGAGCGAGGCACCGGAATCCGAGGACCCGTACTGGGCGACGGCTTCCTTCTCCTCGGCGATCTCGAGCGCCTTGATCGACAGCGAAACCCGGCCGGTCTTGCGGTCGAACTGGGTGACGCGGGCGTCGGTCTTGTCGCCCGCGGCGAAGCGCTCGGGGCGCTGGTCGGAGCGGTCGCGGGAAAGGTCAGCACGCCGGATGAACGCGGTCACCTCGGTATCGCCGATCTGCACCTCGATCCCGCCGTCGTTGACGGCCGTGACCGTGCAGGTGACCACCGAGCCCTTGCGGATGCCGCCGGCCTCGGCCGAATCGATCGCCGCGTCGGACGCCAGCTGCTTGATGCCCAGCGAGATGCGCTCCTTGTCC
>CAZNHG010000363.1:0-3343 GCA_964572555.1 uncultured Devosiaceae bacterium
GCATCGAGCGGGTCGGTTGTCAGCGCGGCGGCGATGCGGGCAAGGACAGGTACCGGATTGACCGCGCTGTCGGGATAGGCGACATGACCCTGCTGGCCATAGACAGTCACCGCGCCATCGAAGGAGCCGCGCCGACCCACCTTGAGGCGGTCGCCCACGCGTTCGGCCGCGGACGGTTCGCCGACGATGGCGAAATCGAAGCGGTGGTGATGGGCCGCCGCCCATTCGAGAAGCTTTTCCGTGCCGTTGACGGCATCGGCCTCCTCGTCATTGGTGATGGCGAGCGAAATCGTACCGCTGTCGGCGCTGCCGTCGGCCACGGCGCGGGCCGCCGCCGCGCAGAACGCGGCGACGCCCGATTTCATGTCGACCGCGCCCCTGCCCCAGATCTCGCCATCGACGGTCTCTGCGGAAAAGGGCGCGTGGGTCCAATCGGCCGGCTCGCCGGGGGGCACCACGTCGGTGTGTCCCGCGAACAGAAGATGCCGCCCGCCGGATCCGCGCGTGGCGAAGAGGTTGCCGACCGGATAGGAGCCGTCGCCGCTGAAGGTCAGGCGCGTGCAGGTGAAGCCCAGAGGCGTCAGGAACGCCTCCACGACATCGAACACGCCCGCTTCCTCCGGTGTCACCGAGGCGCACCGGATCAATTCGCTCAAAAGGGCGATCGGGTCCGCCGTACCGGTCTGTTCCGCCATGCGTCTACGCCACTTTCCTTGTTAGAGCGTTTTCAGAACAAGTGGATTCCACTTGTTCGGTTCGAAAACGCGACTACTCAAGAACTTAGAGCTTTCGTTCTGATTCAATCAGAACGAGAAATGCTCTAGCTCAGGCCCTGTCGAGCGGATCGGGGCCATAGGCGTTGGCGCCCGCGTCGCCCTTGAGAAAGCCCATCACCACCAGCAGGTAGATGCCGAACACGAACAGGACGAAGCCCAGGATCATGCCCAGCATCCCCATGGCGAGGCCGGTGATCTGCAGCACCGCCATGACGGCCTGGAGGGCATAGATGGCCCAGATCTCGTTGCCGGCGCTGCCCCTGTCGTGCCGGCGCTTGATGCTGATCGCCGCTCCCGGCCAGATGAAGATGATCAGGAAGAGCAGGGTCATCCAACCCTGACGCATCATCATCGCCGCGACCTGGTCTTCGGCCGTCCCGGTGCCCATGGTAGCGAACATATTGACCCCCAAAACGGGTGCCAGGATTATCGCCAGGATGATGTTCGCGACGATCAACAAAACCACGCCCAGCCAGAAATGCTTGCGTGCGATACGGCCCTCGAAGCTCGTGAACAGGTGTTTCCAGTCCATGATACGTCCCCTCGTGTTGTGCGCGCGAATCCCTCATGCCCGCCCGCAATGGCGCGCAGGGTAGTTGAAAAAAGCGGGCGAGGGAATCGGTGGGAAAGTCCAGAGGTTTACGGCGCCGATCTCACACCGAACGTTTCGCAGAGACGCAGGAGATAGCCATCCGGGTCGGCAACCACGAACTGGCGCTGACCGCGCTCCAGCGCGCCTGCCCTGTACCACTTCTCTTCCGGCGGCGTGTGCAGCGTAACGCCGGCGGCGTCGAGCCGCGCCAAGAGAGCGTCGATGTCCCCGACCTCGATCTGGAGATTGATACCCCGCCCGTACGGGCGGGCGAGCGGTGCGCCGGCCGCAACGAATGTACGGCCCCTGTCGATCTGGTCGATCATGAGCTGGACGGCGCCCCGTGCGAGGAAGGCAAAGCCTTCTTCGGGTCTTTCGTAGGCGATCCCGAAACCCAAAACATCGCAATAGAAGGCAAGGCTGCGTGAACAGTCAGTCACCGCCAGTTCAGGCACAATGGCGTTGATGTGCATGCAACCTCCCTGTCCGCATAAAGACTTTCGTCCAACAGGACATATCAGCCGCGGCGAAGACTTCGCCATCACCCGCCGCGGCGCATCGTTGCAAGAAACCCGACGGTCACGACCCGGCGTCGCGCTCGCTGATCAGGTCGGCGACCTTCTTGTGCTGGTCGACGCCCTCGCCCTCGCCGAAGTCGGCGAGCTCGAAGACGCGGCGGATTTCGACGCTCCCCTCCTTGCCTGGTTCGCCGGGCATGCGGCGCACCCACTCCTTGGCCTCGTCGAGCGAGGCGCAGTCCCAGATCCAGTAGCCGGCGATCAATTCCTTGGTCTCGGCGAAGGGGCCGTCGGTGACGGACTGGCTGCCGTCGGCGGCAAAATGCACACGGGCGCCCTTGTCGCTGGCCATCAGGCCGTCGCCCTCGATCATGACGCCGGCCTTGACCAGTTCCTCGTTGTACTTGCCCATGGCTAGGAGCAACTCCTCGGGGGGCATGACGCCGGCCTCGGAGTCGGGGGTGGCTTTGACGATAACCATGAAACGCATTTTCGTGTCTCCTTGTCTCGTGTATTGCGGATGCGGGGCCGTCACTCGGCTTCCGGCGCGTCTTCCATGCGGCGGATTTCGCAATCAACCTCGGTGTAGCCGGTCTGCGTGTGCAAGCCCACGAACTCGCGGGCGAGGCGGCGCACGGTGTCCTCGTCGGGCACCTCGAATATGGCATAGCCGCCCACGATCTCCTTGGCCTCGGAAAAGGGCCCGTCGGTCAAGGTTATCTCGCCATCGCGCGCTTTGGCGCGGAACCCGTGCCTGGTGGGAAGCAGTCCCGTGCCATCGACAAACACGCCCTGTTCGGCGAGCTTGCCGATGAATTCGCCCATCAGGGTGTAGAGTTCGGCGGGTGCCGGCTTGCCTTCCTCGTAGTCGGCATCGCCCATCACCATCAGCATGTATCGCATTGCCTGGTCTCCTCTTGCCGGTGGGTGCGGGCCCTCATGACCCGCTGTTGTTACCCTACCGATACAGGCACGACGAACGGACGGGGAGGGATTCGACACGCGTCCCGCAATTTTCTCGCTTTTTTTTCGGGCTGGCAGCCCCGGATGCAAAAAGGGCCCGGATCGCATCGATCCGGGCCCTTCACATTCATTCAGTCCAGACCGGGGATCAGGCCTCGGCCTTGACGATCTCTTCGCCGCTGTCCTGGTCGACGACCTTCATGGACAGGCGGACCTTGCCGCGCTCGTCGAAGCCCAGCAGCTTGACCCAGACCTTGTCGCCTTCCTTGACGACGTCGGTGGTCTTGCCGACGCGCTCGTCGGCGAGCTGGGAGATGTGCACTAGGCCGTCCCGCGGGCCGAAGAAGTTAACGAAGGCGCCGAAATCGGCGGTCTTGACGACCGTGCCCTGATAGATCTCGCCCACTTCCGGCTCGTCGGTGATCGACTTGATCCACTTGACGGCCGCCTCGATGGCCTTGCCATCGCTGGAGGCGATCTTGATGGTGCCGTCG
>CAZNHG010000364.1:0-3335 GCA_964572555.1 uncultured Devosiaceae bacterium
TGGGGATAGCGTTGCCCGATTTCGGCATCGAGCCCAACCGCCTCAAGCGCCTTGGCGACGCGTTCAGCGCGTTCGCTGCGCGCCATGGCAGGGAAATGGGTAAGCAAGGGCTCGGCCACGGCATCCGCGATGCGCATGCGCGGGTCGAGCGATGCGAGAGGATCCTGAAAGATCATCTGGGCGTCGCGCCTTAGGGGCCGAAGCTCGGTTTCGGTGGCGGAGGTGATGTCGTGTCCCGACCAGACGACCTTGCCCGCCGACAGCGGCACGAGGCCCAGCATGGCGCGGGCGAGCGTGGACTTTCCGCATCCCGATTCCCCGACGATCCCCACGGTTTCTCCCGCCGCGATGGCAAGCGAGATATCGCGCACGGCTTGAAGATGGTCGGGTGCGCGCACCAGGCCACGGTTCACGGGAAAGCGCACATGACCAGACTGGATTTCAAGAAGCGGCGGGCTCACGCAACGGCCTCTGCGGAGAACAAATGGCAGGCAACCTCATGCCCGGACGCGGTTGGCACCAATGGCGGGCGCGTGCGACACTGATCAAAGGCATGCGGGCAGCGCGGCGCGAATGCGCACCCTTCGATGGCATCGCCGCGCGCCGGTGGATTGCCAGGAATTGCCGTCATGGTCTCGCCGATCGGGCCGTCAAGGCGGGGCGCAGACTCCAGCAATCCAACGGTATAAGGATGTTGGGGATCCGCAAGCACGCCCTGCGCCGTTCCGATTTCAACGATGCGGCCGTCATACATGACACCGACACGATCTGCGATACTGGCCACCACTCCCATATCGTGCGTGATCAGGATGATCGCGGTGCCCATTTCGTGCCTGAGTTCGTCGAGCACATCGAGAATTTCGGCCTGAACCGTCACATCGAGAGCCGTGGTCGGCTCGTCCGCGATCAGAAGCCTTGGGGAGCACAACAAGGCCATGGCGATAATGACGCGCTGGCGCATGCCGCCTGAAAACGAATGCGGATAGGAATCGAACCGCTCCCGCGCCTGGGGGATGCGCACACGCTCAAGCATGGCGATCGCCTCCTCGCGGGCTGCCTGTTTGCCAAGGCCCCGGTGCTGACGCAGAACTTCCGTCATTTGCGTCGAAATGCGCAGATACGGGTTCAGTGTGGTCATGGGGTCCTGAAAGACCATGGCGATCTCGCGCCCCCGCACTTGGTCGAGCGCCTTCTCGCTCATGGTCAACAGATCTTGGTCCCCGAAGATGGCCTTCCCCCGGCGCGTGGCGTTTCCGGCCAAAAGGCCTAACAACGATAGCGCGGCCTGGCTCTTGCCCGACCCCGATTCTCCTACGATGGCCAGCACTTCGCCGGGACCAACATCGAAACTGACACCCTTGACGGCACGCACAGATTTGTCGCCAACCGCGAATGTTACCTCGAGACCACTAAGGGAAAGGACCGGGGCCAAATCTTTGCGTCCGTGCTTGAGCCGAAAAAGCGATGCCGATATCGTGTTGCGAGGATGAACGCGTAACGGGGTGCGTTCAAGTGATGTGTTGCGCTTGAAAACCAATGGTAGCCGGAATGCGTTCAGTCCTCTTTCCGGCCCGATATGGCGGTTCCCTTGAGCCTCGAGTTCGTACTGACAAAGCTCGCCCGATTGGTGCTTACCGTGTTGGCGACGGTGACGCTTGTCTTTTTCGGGTTGCGGATGTCGGGCGACCCACTCGCAATGCTCGTGCCTCCCGATCTCTCCGAGCAGCTGATTTCGGAATACCGGGAGCGGTTCGGCCTCGATGCGCCCATGATTGTTCAATACTGGCGCTATCTGGCCAATATCGCCCATGGAGATTTCGGGATATCGTTTCGCACCAGCGGGCCGGCCTGGGATCTGGTGATGGAACGCCTGCCCGCGACGTTTCTTCTGGGGGGCGCGGCCCTCGGCCTTGCGTTGCTGATCGGAATTCCGGCCGGTTTCGCTGCCGCATACCGCCGCAACAGCCTGCTTGACCGCTTCGTCATGACGCTCTCCGTCTTTGGTTACGCTATGCCCAACTTCTTCATGGGCATATTGCTGATCCTGTTGTTCACGCTGACCCTGCAGTGGTTGCCCAGCAGCGGCTTCAGCGGACCAGCAAGTCTTTTGATGCCGGCCACAACGCTGGGGCTGGCAGCGGCGGGTTCGTACGCGCGCTTCACACGCTCCGCGGTCCTAGAGGTCCTCAATGCCCCTTACATGCGCACTGCACGCGCCAAGGGCATGCCCTTGCGCCGCAGGCTCTTCGTTCACGCGTTGCGCGCAGTCCTGATACCGCTCACGACCCTGCTCGGCTTCACGATCGGCACGATGATCGCCGGAGCGGTGGTGGTCGAAACCGTCTTTGCCTGGCCGGGTGTGGGGCGCCTACTGGTGATCTCGGTTGCTGAGCGCGACCTTGCCGTCGTGCAGCTCATTGTTATCGTTACCGCAACCACCATGGCTACCGCCAACCTGGTTGTCGACCTGCTCTACGGGATCATCGATCCGAGAATCGGCAGTCGCCGCGCGCAGAAAGGTGCATGAAGTGGGGTGGCGCTGGCCCGGTATCGGTGTCGGACTTCCCGCGCTTGTTCTGGGGCTGGTGGTCCTTTTTGCCCTATTCGGTGATTTTCTCACGCCCTTTGCCTACGATCAGTCGGAACTTCTGGCACGCAATCAACCGCCCATCGGGCTGGGGGGCGACTGGGAGCATCCATTGGGCACCGATAGGTTGGGGCGTGATGTCGTAGCGCGCCTTGTGGTTGCCACGCGCATCAGCATCGGGCTTTCGCTATTGGGCACGATTATTGGTCTGGTGGTCGGCGCAAGCCTTGGCATTCTCGCCTCACGCGGCTCGCGGCTATTCGACAACGTTGTGATGGCGCTCGTCGACTTGCAGGCGGCAATCCCCTTCGTCATCATCGCCTTGGCAGTGCTTGCCGTCTTTGGCAGCTCACTGTCGATCTTCGTGGTGGTCCTGGGTGTTTATGGCTGGGAGGCCTATGCACGTATCGTGCGTGGCGGCGCGCTTTCGGTACGTTCCGAGCCTTATATCGAGGCGGCGCGCGTGATCGGCGTGCCGGCGCTGACCATTGACCGACGCCATGTTCTGCCCAATGTCGCCAGTCTGATCATTGTTCAGGCCACACTCAACTTTCCCCAGACCATCCTTTTGGAAACGGGGCTGAGTTTTCTCGGCCTCGGGGTTCAGCCACCACTCACCAGCCTTGGTCAACTTCTGGGCGAGGGGCGGGATTCCCTGGCGCGTGCCTGGTGGATCGCAGTGATCCCGGGATCAGTCATCTTTCTGACCACGCTTTCGGTGAGCCTTCTCGGTGATGCTCTACGCGAT
>CAZNHG010000365.1:0-3327 GCA_964572555.1 uncultured Devosiaceae bacterium
GAGCGTTTTCAGAACAAGTGGATACCACTTGTTCGGTTCGAAAACGCGACCGCTCAAGAACTTAGAGCTTCCGTTCTGATTCAATCAGAACGGAAGCTCTAAGAATCTATACCGTCAGCGCTTCCAGAAGGTCGGCGTGACGAGCACCAGGACCGTCAGGATCTCGAGCCGCCCCAGCAGCATCGCGACAATGAGTTGCCACTTCGCGAACAGGCTCAGCGTCGAGAAGTTGCCCGCCGGCCCGATGACCTCGCCCAGCCCCGGCCCGACATTGGTCAGTGCCGTCAGCGCTCCGGACAGCGCGGTGACGAGATCGAGCCCGGTCGTACCCAGGCCGACCGTGATCAGCAGCAGAAGCCCCATGAACGTGGCCGCGAACATCGCGACCGACCGCGTCGTCTGCAGGTTGAGCTGCGCACCCTGATACCGGACGATGAACACGCCATTGGGATAGACCAGCTCCTGCAGCGCCGTCCGCAGGCTCTGATAGAGAATGATCAGGCGGTACGTCTTGATGCCGCCACTCGTCGAACCGGCCGCCCCGCCGAGAAACATGGCCAGCAGGAACAGCGTGTTCGCACTGGGTCCCCACAGGGTGTAGTCGGTCGATGCATACCCGGTGGTGGTGACGACCGAGGTGATGTTGAACAGGACATCGATCAGCATGGGCAGCGGATCGAGCGTGGTATGGGGCAGTGCGAACAGCGTCACCAGCACGGACAGCCCCACCAGAATGCCCAGCAGGACCGGCACCTGGATTTCCATCGCGTCACGATAGTCGCCCGATACCGCCGCCTTGAGCAGTGCGATGAAGGGCAGCGCCCCCCCGATCATGAAGACGATGCTGACGAGATGAACCGGGCGCCCATAGTAGCCGAGCGAGGCATCGTGCGTGGAATAGCCGCCCGTCGAAACGGTGGACATGGCATGGTTTATGGCATCGAACACCGACATGCCGGCGATGAGGTACCCCAGCGCGCAGCCCACGCTCAGCATCAGATACAGCCCGACCAGCGCCCGCGAAAACTCGGCGAACCGCGAATAGGGGCTATCGCCCTGCAGCGAGGATTCCATCTTGTAGACCTGCATACCGCCCACGCGCAGGAACGGCAGAAGCAGCAGCCCCATCGCAATGATCCCCAGCCCGCCGAACCACTGCGTCATCGACCGCCAGAGCAGGAACCCGACGGGCATGTTGTCGAGCCCCGAGACCACTGTCGAACCGGTGGTCGTCAACCCGGAGACCGATTCGAAGATGGCGTCGGTGATGCCCATCTTCTGGCTACCCAGCATGAGCGGGATCGCGGCGGCAACCGACGTCGACACCCAGAGCGCGTTGACCACCAGAAACCCGAAGCGCAAGGAGAACTGCGGCATCTCGCGCCGCATGGCTATGACCATGAACAGTGAAGGAATGCCCACGATGGCAGAGCTGGCGAAAAACACCTGCCAGTCCGGACTCCCGACAGCAAAATCCACCGCCATCGGCACCAGCATGGCGAGCGCGAGAACGAGATTGAAGAATCCGCAGATATAAGCTGTGCCGAGAAACAAGAGGGGTGGGGCTCCCGAACCGATATTGCCTCCGGCACAAAACCGGCAGCGAGCGTTTGGATGATTAGCGCAAACGCACCGCCGTTTCAAAGGCTTTGCTCTGAAAGCAAGGCCAGATGAAATCGCTTCTCAAAAGCATTATCAAACAAATTCAATAAGTTAGAAGTCCAAAGACTTTCAATCGGGGTACGAATGCGTTATGGCGGCGATCCCTTCTCGCGCGTTTGAACCGATGAGCACGACCCGCACGACATACATTGCCATGGGCAGCATCGCCATCGGCCTCGCCGTGCTGGCGCTCAAGTACATTGCCTACGAAATGACGGGCAGTATCGCGCTGTACTCGGACGCCCTCGAAAGCGTGGTGAACGTTGCCACGGCCGTTGCCACGCTCGTCGTCATCCGCCTGGCCGCCCGCCCCGCCGATGCATCCCTGCCCTATGGCTATCACAAGGCGGAATATTTCTCGGCCGTGATGGAAGGCGTGTTCATCATCGTCGCCGCGATAATGATCTTCCGCGAGGCCTGGCTGGGCTTCACAAGCGGCCGCGTGCTCGACGCCCCGCCCGAGGGGCTGGCGGTCAATCTTGCGGCAACGGCGCTCAACGCCGTCTGGTGCCTCGTCCTGCTGCGCAGTGGACGCAGGGCCCGGTCACCGGCCCTGGTCGCCGACGGGCGGCACCTGATGACCGACGTCGTCTCCTCGCTCGGCGTACTCGGCGGCGTGGTTCTGGCCCTGGTGACGGGGCTGAGCATTCTCGACCCCATCCTTGCCGCCCTCGTCGCGCTGAACATCCTTTATTCGGGTTACAAGCTGATCGGCGAAAGCGTGGGCGGGTTGATGGACGCGGCCGCCGATGGAGAAACCGTCGAGAGCATCCGTGCACTGATTTCGGAAAACGCCGACGGCGCCATCGAGGCCCACGACGTGCGCACCCGCGTGGCGGGGCGCAAGACCTTCATCGATTTTCACCTGGTGGTGCCCGCCGCGATGAGCGTCGAGGACGCCCACGGCATCTGCGATCGCATCGAGGCGGTGCTGGCGCATGAGATTACCGGCGCCTCGGTGACGATCCACGTCGAACCCGAGCACAAGGCCAAGCAGGCCGGCATCGTGGTCCTATGAACGGAAAGGGCCGAGGTGACCCTGGCCCTCGCCTCGAAAACGCAGCCACGCGATGACCTGGAGCTTTCGTTGTGATTCAATCACAACGAAAAGGGCTCCGACCTACGCCGCGACGCTGTGCGGAACGGGATTCCCCTGTTTGTCGAACAGGTGATAGAGATCGCCGCGCGGCGCGAAGCTGACCTTGTCGCCCGAATGATAGTCGGAACGCCCCTCGCGGCGGATGGTAACCGGCTCCTCGGCCCCGGCCTCCACATAGATGTAGGAGTCCGCACCGAGATTCTCCGCATAGATCACCTCGCCCGACCACGGGCCGTCATCGACGATGTCGAGATGCTCGGGCCGGACGCCGACCGTCTCCACGTTGAAGCTCTCGGCCAGCTTGCCGCTCATGAAGTTCATCTTGGGCGAACCGATGAACTGCGCCACGAACAGCGACTTGGGATTCTCGTAAAGCTCCATCGGTGTGCCGACCTGCATCACCACGCCATCGCGCAGCACCACGATGCGGTCGGCCATGGTCATGGCCTCGACCTGGTCGTGGGTCACGTAGATCATGGTGGTATCGGGCAGCTTCTCGTTGAGCTGGCCGATCTCCATGCGCATCTGCACGCGCAGCGCCGCGTCGAGGTTGCTCAGCGGCTCGT
>CAZNHG010000366.1:0-3326 GCA_964572555.1 uncultured Devosiaceae bacterium
CCGTGCCTTATGGGGACGGGGGAGCTGAAAAGGGAGGAGAGAATGGCAGAGACCAGTGGCTTAAGGCCCGACGTCGATATCAGGTGTCGCGATTTCTCCATCGGCTGTGTCGGGTCTGGCATGATCATGGCCGAATGCCACCTAGCGGCCTATGACGAGGCGGGGTTCGCCGTTGCGGCCATCGCCTCGCGCACCCGGGAGAACGCTGCCGCGGCGGCAAAAAGGTGGAACATCCCCAAGGTTCACGAAACGCCCGAGGCGCTCATCACGGATCTAGGCATCGAGATCCTCGACCTCGCTTATCCGCCGGACCAGCAGCCCGCCCTTATACGTCTCGCGCTCGAGCAGCCGCACATCAAGGCCATTCTTGTGCAAAAGCCGCTGGCTCTCACTCTCGCCGAAGCGATCAAGCTGCGTGACGAAGCAGCGGAGGCCGGCAAGATCGTCTCGGTGAACCAGAACATGCGCTACGACCAGTCGATGCGCGTGCTTAAGCAGATCCTTGGTGGCGGCGAAATCGGCGATCCGGTTTTCGCGCAGATCGACATGCACGCAATTCCGCATTGGCAGAGCTTTCTTGCCGAATATGACAGGCTGACGCTCTCAAATATGAGCGTGCACCATCTCGACGTCATGCGCTTTCTGTTTGGCGAGCCGGACGAGATCACCACCCTGACGCGCACCGATCCACGCACCGCCTTCCCGCATTCGGACGGGATTACCGTGTCGACCCTGAAATTCTCCTCCGGCCTGATGGCGGTCTCACTTGAAGATGTGTGGTCCGGGCCGCGTGAGGAAGGGTACCAGGACGATCAACACATTCGCTGGCGTGTCGACGGCACTCTGGGCGTGGCCAAGGGCACGATCGGCTGGCCCAATGGCGCACCATCCACGCTCAGCTACGCTTCCACGAAAACAACGGGTGGCGACTGGGTTACCCCGGAATGGGAGACCATGTGGTTCCCACACGCATTCATCGGCGTGATGGAACAGCTCCAGCACGCGGTCAGAGCGGGGGAGGAGCCGGCGCTGCCCATATCGGACAACGTGAAAACCATGGCGCTGGTCGAGGCCGGCTACACTTCTATTGCCGAAAGCCGCGCTGTCCGGCTTGCCGAGATATCCATCAACTGAATCTGAATGGGAGGACGACGATCATGATGCAGGCTGGCATATTCACCGCATACTTTCCCTATACGCTCGAGGAAACGGCCAGGAAGATCCGCGCTCACGACTTCAACACCGTCCAGCTCGACATGCATTTCAAGGATGTCGACCTTTCGCCGGGCCAGATCACCAAGGACAAGTGCGTCAATGTCCGCAATACTTTCCGCGACCACAACCTGCCGATCTGCGCCGTCTCGGGCTATACCAATATCATCCACCCCGACAGGGAGGAGCGTGAGCGGCGGCTCGCCTACCTCAAGGAAATCATTCGGCACGCCCAGTATCTGGGTAGTCCCTATGTCATCTCGGAAACCGGTACCTACAACACCGAAAGCGACTGGGTGCACCACCCCAAAAACAAGACCGAAGAAGGCTTCGAGGAATGCCGCAAGGTCATCGCCGATCTCGCTCAGTACGCTTATGATCACGGCGCGATGTTCCTGCTCGAAACCTATGTGAACAACGTCGTGGGCTCGGTCGAGGAAACGGTGAAGATGTTTGCGCAGGTCGATCATCCCGGCCTGGGGCTGTTGATGGATCCCACCAACTATTTCGAGAGCCACAACATCGATCAGATGGATCCCATCCTCAATCAGGTCTTCGATACCCTCTCCGATAAGATCAGGATCGCCCACGCCAAGGACGTCAAGCGTTCGGGTGACGACAAGGCGGAAAAGCACGCGGATATCGGCGATGAGACCGCCAACGAATCTCACACATTCCGCGGTGTGGGTGAAATCGAGCTGCCAGCGCCGGGGCTCGGCGAGCTCAACTACGATCTCTATTTCCAGCGGCTCGCCCGCAAGCATCCCAATATCCCGATGATCATCGAGCATCTCGAGGAGCCGGATGTGCCGCGCGCCAAGAAGTTCATCGACGACAAACTGCGCGCCAACGGCGCCTGAGGTCAGCCAGCCGACAGGAGGTTGTGACTGGGGCCAGAGGGGAGACTAGATGGTCGAACTTTACGGACAGCAAATGTCTCGGGCCGATGTAGCGGCCAGGGCCGGTGCGCTGTCGCAGTTTGCCGGCGTGCGGCTTATGACGCTGGGCGACGGTCTGGAGCGCGGTATTCGCATGCTTGAGTTCCGCACCGGCACGGGTCTGCGCTTTACCGTGCTGGTGGACCGTGCGCTCGACATTGCGGACTGCGACTTTCGCGGCATGGCCGTCGGCTGGCATTCGCCGGCGGGTTTTCGCAACCCGGGTCTGCACGAATATGAAGGGGAGGGCGGGCTCGCCTGGCTGCGCTCGTTCTCCGGGCTGATGGTGACCTGCGGGCTGGACCACATCCTTTTCATGTATGATGAACCTGCCGGACACTACGTCTATGGCCCCCGGGAGACGGTCAGCCATTCCATCCACGGACGTGTCAGCACGATCCCGGCGCGCCTGACCGGATATGGCGAGCGCTGGGAGGGCGATGAATGCTACCTTTGGTGTGAAGGCGTGGTTAGTCAGGCAGCTGTGTTTGGCGAGGACCTGCAGTTGGTACGTCGCATCGAGGCGCGGGTTGGTACCAACGAGATCCATATCTCTGACCGCGTCACCAATCGCGGCTTTTATCGAACGCCGCACATGTATTGCTATCACATCAATGTCGGTCACCCCGTGGTCGCAGAGGGTACGCGTTACCTCGCCCCCATCATGGACGTCGTATGGGCCGCTCATGCCGGCGAGACATATGAAGGCCAGAACGTCGGTTATCGGACAGTGCCCGGACCTCAGCTCGATTTCCATGAGCAGGTCTGGCAGCACGAAATGGCGAGTGATGGCGAGGGCGAAGTACCCGTCGCCATCGTCAACGACACCCTGGGTCTTGGCTTCGAAGTGGTCACGCGCAAGGACCAGTTCCCTTGCATGTATGAATGGCAGAACCTGCAGGCAGGCCAGTATGCCCTCGCCATAGAACCCTCGACCAATCACGTTCAGGGCCACGGTGCGGCGCGTGACAAAGGGGAGTTGATCTGGCTCGAGCACGGCGACGAGCGCATCTACGACACCGTGTTCCGCATCCTGCCGGGGAGCGACGCCATTGCCGCGGCGGAGCAGCGTATCACCGCGCTCGCACGCCAACCGGAGAACGAGTTCCCTCAACCCTCCGGGAACCATTTGCCTATCAAAGGCCGGCGGTGAGCCCCAAAGAACAAGGAAAGGCC
>CAZNHG010000367.1:0-3289 GCA_964572555.1 uncultured Devosiaceae bacterium
GTAGCAATGGGCGTCGCCATGGGCGCCGGCCTGGGCGTAGGCTTGGCGGCGCTGGCCGTGGACACGGCTTGGCTGTGGCCTCCACCGGTCGAGCTTGGCACCATCGCTGGGGCGCGGGTCCTGCTGGGATCGGTGACCGGTGGTCTGATCACAGTCGCGGTGTTTGGCCTGTGGATGCGCACAGTCGTGGTTGGCCTTATGGCCGCGCACTTCTCGCCCCGGACGCTGTTGATCTTCCTGGATGACCGCTTTCAACGCAATCTGCTCGCGTTCATGTCGGCGGGGGTGGTGGCCGTGCTGGTCATCCTGTTGAGGATGCCTACTGACGAACAGGCGGCCGTCCCCGTTGTGAGTACGGTGCTGGTGGTGGTGATCGCGCTCGCCGCGATGGCGGGCGTACTGCTGGCGATCCAGCACGCTACGCGGTGCCTGTCGCTGCCGGAACTGATCAGCCGCCTGGCCGAAGACACCCTCAAGGTGCTTGATCGCCACCCCGAGGCGCGGGTTGAATTCACCGAGGTGCCTCCGCCCATGTCCGCACCGCGAACGGTCCTGGCTCCGGGGACCGGCTGGATTACCCGCATCGACGTCGACCAGATTCGCAAGGCTCTGCCGGCAGGTGGGGTTGTTCATTTGCGCTGCCGGATTGGGGAGTTTGTCACCCCCCGCCGCCCTGTCGCGCTCGTCTCCTCAATAGAGGTCGACGTAGAGGAGGCCGACTTCGACGCCGTGGCCAACGCTTTCAACCTCGCCCGTACCCGCAACCCTGACATGGACCTCGTGTTCGCCGTGAGCCAACTGGTGGACGTCGGGACCTTCGCGCTGCAGGCGCGGGCGGACACCTCAACCGCCCACGAGGTAATGGTCCATCTCGAAGCCGTGCTCGAAGAAGTCATCAACCGGGGACTGCCGCGACTGCACGACATGGACAAGGATGGACGCCGCATCTACGACGAGGTCGGCTGGGACGCGGCCGATCTGGTGCAGCTGTGCGTGGAACGACTACGAGAGCAAGCCTCCCGCGACCCGGAAGCGGCCCGGCATCTGATGCACATGCTTCATCGGGTCCGGGAGGTCTCCGAGGACTGTGGGGCACTCGCGGTCGTCGGTGAGGTCGAGTGTCAGGCGGAGATGGTGCGTGCTCTGGCGGAAGCCAACTGGATGCTGCCCCAAGACCGCCAACGGCTTGAGCGAGAGGCCGAGATAATCGTCAACGGTGATTCTGCGGGTCAAACACGCCATACATGATTCGTGAGGAGCGGACGATGGACCTGAAAAGCGGATATCCGTTCTGGGCGGTCAAGAATGGCCTGATGTATGCCTTCCCGCAGCTTGTTACGACTCTGGGTGCTACGTGATCTGGATGCCCGCGTGCAGGCAACACCGCCGTTGCGTCTGGTAGCGCACAGGCCCTACGCCGAAACCTTGCAAACCTCAGGTTGGAAACACGTCGATGGGAATGTGCTAGCCACGGAGATCTCCATGAGCAATCGTGCGATCTGTGTCGTGTCTTCGACAGCCTTGCAAATGTTACCGGTGGCGTCGATTACGATACTGCATACGCGTCGCAACCCCTTACTTACGCGTCCCACCGCGCATGGCGTGCTTCTTGCCAGCACCTTATCGACTGCCCCGCGCAGCGGTGACGGGAGGGAGATGCTATGAAGCAGGAACACGAAACCGCGTCGGTTGCACCGGCGTCTGCTGCGAGCCAGGAACACGGTGGCGAATCGATTGCCGACCTGATTCGTAACCTCGCAACAGACTTGTCCACACTGCTCGGCAAGGAGATCGAGCTGGCGAAATCCGAAGTCGGGGAATCCGTCACGGAGGCAAAAACGGCCGTGGGTGCGATTGCGACGGGCGCTGCCATGGCCATGGCCGGGCTCGTTGTCCTGCTCATGAGTGCGGTGTACGGGCTCAGCAACGTCGTGGAGCCGTGGCTCGCGGCGCTGATCGTCGGTGCAGCAGCGCTCCTGGTCGGCTACCTGATGATCGGCTCGGCCAAGAAAAAAATGAGCGCGAACTCCTTCGTGCCGGATCGCACGCTGGATTCCACCAAGAAAGATCAAGAGACAGTAAAGAGGGCAACCCGATGAACAACGCTACCGATACCCGCAGCGACAACGATCGACATGACGACGATCAAGGTGCCGGAACGAAAAACCCGGAACGACTGGAGCGCGAAGTCGACCAGGCACGCGCCCGCCATGGCAGGACCGCGAGCGAGCTGTCCGACCGGCTTTCGCCCGGCGAGCTCATCGACCAGGCGCTCGGCATGGCCCGCGAACACGGCGGAGAGCTTGGCCGCAATCTGGGCGCCCAGGTGAAAAACAACCCGATGCCGTTCATACTCACCAGCGTCGGCATCTCGTGGATGATGATGTCGTCCGGCAACCATGGCGCGGCGCATGCCCATGAAGCACACGATACGAGCACAGACAAGGACGGGCGCAGTTTGAAGGGCGCCCTTGGCGATACCACCGTGAAATCTCAGGACAAGGCCGCCGCAGTGGGCGATCGCGTGCACGGTGCAACCGCGAACGCGAAGGAGTCGGCGCAGAACGCCCGGGAAAGCCTGATGCAGTTCTATCGCGACCAACCGCTGATCGCGGGAAGCCTCGGCATCGCCATCGGCGCCGCCCTGGGCGCGCTGGTACCGCCGACCGAGATCGAGGACGATATGCTCGGCAAAGCGAGAGATCGTAGTGTCGATACCGTGAAGTCCAAAGCCGCAAGGAAGTACGGCGAGGTTCGCGAGTCGGCGCGGTCGGAATAAACCGCTGCTACGGCAGTTACTGCTTCGAGACGCATGGTGAGAGGCAGAATCCAAACGAAACAATCATCTGGAGATCAGCTCATGAACAAGAATCAGATCAAAGGTCATGCGAACGAAGCGAAGGGGAAGGGGAAGGAGGTTGCCGACAAGGTAACCGGCGATAAAAGCACAGAGTACAAGGATAAAGCCGAGAAGCATGACGGCAAGGATAGAACGGTGTTAGGCGATGTCAATGACGACGCCGAGAAGCATGGCGGCAAGGATGGAGCCAAGTCAGAAGATGTCAAAGGCGAGGCCGCGAAGCATGGCGGCAAGGATGAGACCATGTTGGGAGATGTCAATGACGACGCCAAGAAGGAAAAGAAATGAACGAGTCAAGGACATGACCGAAGAGCAGAAACGCCGCCGCGGATGACATGCAGGCCGGGTCCACGTTGCTGAGTGCCACCACCAGTGCGCGCCATGATTGCTGCTCCCGATGATGAGGATGGTGGCAGCAATCAATTATAT
>CAZNHG010000368.1:0-3288 GCA_964572555.1 uncultured Devosiaceae bacterium
AACAAGATCCACCCGGGCGATCCGATGGACAAGGACCTCTACGAGCTTCCCGCCGAGGAACTGGCCGGCGTGCCGACCGTGTGCGGCTCGCTGCGCGAGGCCCTCGAGAACCTCGACAAGGACCGCGACTTCCTCAAGGCCGGCGGCGTCATGGACGACGACCAGATCGACGCCTATATCGAGCTGAAGATGGAAGAGGTCATCAAGTTCGAGCACACCCCGCACCCGGCGGAATTCGAGATGTACTACTCGGCCTGAGCGCCGCAGCAGTCACTACACAAACGAAGGGGCCCTGGCGGGCCCCTTTTTTCGTACCGGCGTGGGGGCGCTCAGGCCGTGCCGGAAGTCTCGTCAGTGCCCCGCCCGGCCCGCTCCTCGGCTTCGTGCGTGTCGTCGCCCAACCACGCGAAAACCTTGTCCATCGCATCGAGGTCGAGCATTTCATCGAACTGCACGGCGAAACCGGTATCGACGTGCCGCACGACCGTGCCGATGGCCCGGCCGATCGCGGCGCGCGTGCCGATCTCCGGCGCGACATCGGCGGATACCGCGACACCGGAACGCGACACGTCGATGACGAAGCATTCCTTGATGCTGGCGTCCGGCAGGGTGATCGTCGAGCGCGGATTGGTCGGTATGACGCGCTTCTGCCCGCGCTTGTCCTTGAGCGACTGGAAACGCCTCTTCTTGATCCAGTCGATCTTGGCGGCGATATCGGCGCGCTCTTTCTCCGTGACCGTGAAGTCCATGGCGAACCCGCCCGGGAACAGGCGCGCGATCGTGCCGGAAATGAGATTGAATTCTTCGAGCTTGATGGTCAGCTTCTCGCCCACCTCCCCCTGGACCGGTGCGCTGAGAACGATGCCCGTCGTGGAAATGCTTTGAGAGCGGCAGGCGAAGACCTCGCGCCTGTCCTCGTTGCCCGCCCGGCTCGCCAGGCGATAGCAGCCGCTGACGGCGCCGACGAACCTGATGTCGAGACGCTCGTTCGCGGGCTTTTGCGTATAGCTATCCGAGAACAGGCTCACACTCATTTTGGATTCCCAAGTAAAAGGAACTAGGAGAAAAATTATCTCCCGAAAGTACTAATAAACTATTGGAGACTCTGCTTGACCACTTTTCGTACCGGCACGGCGCGCAACCCTTGGGGCATCAACCTGCGCAGCGCTCGCAGTCAGACGAAGTAGAAGAGCGAGGAAAGGCAGCAAACGGCAACGCTGCGGGCGACACGTAGATGGGCAAGCCGGTACGCAAAACCAGTAATTCCGGCTTGCAGCCATCCGTGTTCGGAAGAAGCCGGCACCTCGCGCATCTGATACGCAGTACTTTGGCGAAATGCCGGCTGCATACGGCAACTCCAAACTCAGACCGTATGGCTGTACTTGTACCAGCGGGCGCTTAAAAAAGTGCTGAGACAAAGCAAACCAAACGTAAACAATACCGGCGATCCCGCGCGGGGTGTGTCCAGTTTTGACCCGACAGGGCCTTCGGGGCCGTCATGGGCCTGTTTCGCGGCGCCTGAACGAAAAACACCCCGGCCACGCGACCGGGGTGTTCAGGACGGCGACAAGGAGGGACTGTGCCGTTACCAGATATTGAAGTTCAGGCTGACAGAGCTGCTGTGCTCGTGCGGCATGACCCGGTACCGGGCCTGGCGCCGGATCTGGCTGACCTGGCCATCGCACTTGTCGACCTTGAGCGTGTAGTCCCAGCGCCCGCGGCTGGCTTCCACGTCGATCTTGCGGCCCCACTCGCGGCCGAAGCGGATGTCGTGAAAGCCATAGTCGCGCAGGCCGCTGCGGATTTCGGAATGGCTCAGGCAGAACACCCGCCGGTCGTGCCGCCAGCCGCGATCATTCTGGCTGTAACCATTCCCGTTGGGAATGTTGAAACCGAGCCCGTTGCCGGTGTTGAAGCTGAAACTGAAGGAACTGGCGCCGGCGGCCTGGGCCGGTATCGCGGCCATCGCGGTGCCGCCGATCAGGGCGGCGGCGAACAGGGCGCGCGCGGTGTTTTTGAAACGAGGGGCAAGCATGTCGAGGTCTCCTGTGATGACGGCCTTTTGCATCGCCGTCTCGCGTATCGGTGAGTGGAGACTAGGCGCGCGCAATTGAACGCACGCGGAACCGCCCGTTCAGCCGAGGTTCATCCTCGCCAAACGGCGGTGCGTGGCGTTCCGGGTCCCGGCGGCGGGGCCGGGCTATGTCATCTCCGCCCTACCCTTCGATCACCGCGCGCACGGCCTGCAACCGGCCGGTGCAGCGGTCGGCGATCAGGTCGTAGTCCTTGGGACCGTATCCGGCTGTGACGGCCATGCTGCGCTCGCCGACGTTCTCGCCGAGGCGAACGGCGTGGAACCCCTGGTTCAAAAGGCGGCGTGTAATCTCGACGTCGGTGCTGCAGAACTCGGCCCGCATGCGGCGGGTCTGGGCCGGCGCGCTCTTGAGGCTGGCGAAGCTGGTGATTTCGCTGTTATGGCTGCCGCGTGCGTTCTGCCCTGTCTGGGCAGGCCAGGAGAGCGAAACCGCGGCGCACACCACGACCGCCTTCATCAGGCTGACCTTGCTGCGCTTGTGCGTGCCGATAATCATTTTCGAGCTCCGTTGGGTGCTTGTCGTTATTGCCCCTTTGGACGCGCACCCGCCGGATAAGGTTCAAACGATTTTCGCACTGCGCGGGACGTGTTAGACGCGGCACACACAATCACCGGAAAACCGCAGCAAAATCGGGCCCGGCGCTTTGTTGCGCCATCGATTATGATATCGAGAGTGGCGGGCGTGATTCGCCACACCTCGCACGGAGTACCCATGTCGCACAGCAACGACCTTTTCGCCGACAGTCCCGAGCCCGATCCCAAGTCCCAGACCAAGGCGGCCGAGACGAAGAAGGCCGAACCCAAGCAACCGGCCGGGAAAAGTGCGCCCGCCGAGCAGGCGGCGGCCGGCGGCTCGTATTCGGCCGCGGACATCGAGGTTCTCGAGGGACTGGAGCCGGTGCGGCGGCGGCCGGGCAGGTCTATCGGGGGCACGGACGCCAATGCCCTGCACCATCTGTTCGCCGAGGTCATCGACAACTCGATGGACGAGGCCATCGGCGGGCACGCCTCGCGCATCGAGGTGCATCTGGGTGCCGACGACTATATCACCGTGATCGACAACGGCCGCGGCATCCCGGTGGACTCGCACCCCAAGTTCCCCGAGCGCTCGGCGCTTGAGATCATCATGACCACGCTGCATGCGGGCGGCAAGTTCGACGGCAAGGCCTACGAGACCTCCGGCGGCCTGCATG
>CAZNHG010000369.1:0-3266 GCA_964572555.1 uncultured Devosiaceae bacterium
TCAAAGAACGCCGCATAGTCACGGTCGCTGTCCTTGAATACGGCTCCGATGGAGGAGCCGGGCAGAATGTCGTGGAACTGGTTGAGAAGCACAATGCGCCAGAGATCGTGCAACTTCCGATGCGGATAGGGATGGCCTGCCGACACCATCGCGAGGGTTGCCAGCGCCTCGACCTCACGCAATGCAGATTCCGCCAGCCGGTTGTTGCGCTTGTTCCTGGCGACGGAGGTCAGCGTGCCGCGGTGGAATTCGAGATAGAGCTCGCCCACCCATGTGGGATAGGCGCCGGGATTCTCGGCCATGCGCGCCAGGAGCCGCTCGAAGAAGGGGCGCATGTGCTCATGGCGCACGGCGGGGCAGCCGGGAATGCCCTTTTCCATGCGCCGCACGTTCTCGAGCATTTCCCGCGTCGGCCCGCCGCCACCATCGCCATGGCCGTATACGAGAAACATCTCGTGATTCTGCGCCTGCTGCCCGTGCCGTTGCCACGTTCCCATCACGTGTGTGGGCTTGAGATCGGGGCAATAAGTCGTACCGATCGAGGAGGAGGTGTAGGGCTGGGTCGTCAGGAAATAGGCCGGTATCTTCGTGCCGTCGATGCCCTGCCAGAAGAAGGTGTCATAGGGCATCCGGTTGGTATCGTTCCAGCTCATCTTGTGTGTGACGAACACGTCGAGCCCGGACCGGCGCATCAGCTGCGGCAGCGCGGCGGAGTAGCCGAAGGTGTCCGGAAGCCACAGGATGCGCGGTCGCACCCCGAAAGCTTTCTCGTGATAGTGCACGCCATGCAGGATATGGCGCACGAAGGACTCACCGCTGGTGATGTTGGCATCCGGCTCCAGCCACAATGCCCCCTCGATCTCGAATTGACCGGCTGCGACCTTGTCAGCGATGCGCGCGAACAGCTCCGGGTAGTCGGTGCCCAGGTAGTCGAGCAGAACGCCCTGATTGTACATGAAGCGATAGTCGGGGTACTCGTCCATCAGCGCCAGGGCCGTCGCCATCGAGCGAGCCATTTTCTGCCGCGTCTCGCGGACACGCCACAGCCAGGCGACATCGATATGCGTATGCCCGGTCACGGTGATAACCGGCTTGTCCGCGAAATCCTGCGCCGCGAATATCTTGGCGGCCGTTGCCTTCGCTGTCTCAAGCGAGGCAGCGAACCTGTGCGCATCGCCCGGCCGGAAGTCGATCGCCTTCAGCGCCGCGTCCACATGTTCGACGATGAAATGCCGGCGCGGATCATCCTCGGCCAACAGGCGCGCCACATCCATGGGCACGCTGAGATCGTAATAGACGTCCTCTGCCACTGGGTCGTGCACCATCAGGCGGCAGGTAAAGCCGAGCTGGCGCCGGTCCTCGATGGTCCCCGCCTCGATCACGATCTCGAAGGAGGCGCCCGGCACGGCATCCGCCGTCAGCAATACCTCGCGATGGTTGCCGTCCACCCCCTGCACGATGTCGCCATTGACCCGAACGAGACATTGCGGGTCCGAGCGGCCCATCGTGCTGCCGAACTGCGCATCGACATGAAGATAGAGCCTCATGCCCGCTGCCGCTTCTGGCACGACCGCCGTGCCGGCGAACCAGAAATAGCCGTCAGGCTCGCCCCAGACGAGATCCGACGTGACCTCCGTCCAGTCATTACGCGCTTCGCTGAGGACCGCGGCGCGGTCGGCATCCTGTGCGCGCCGGAACTTCAGGGGAACCCGAGAGTCGAGCGCGGTGAAGATGTGCGTGTGCAGGATGCTGAGAAGATGGTCGATTGTGGTGATGCGTGACATGGGGCCTCGACCGGACCGGGCTCAACCGTCCGGCTTTGCTTGCAGGGGATCTTTTCAGAAGCTCGGGTCGTAGTTGAAGTAGATCGGGTTCGACAGCGCGACCATGTTGCCGCTTTGCGCCATCGAATTCGGGACCTGGGGATAGGGCGTTTGCGGCCCCTCTATTTCGACGCGATAGTAGCTGCGTTCATCGGCAGCCGGCGTATCGGTGAAGTACGCCGTCCGCGTTTCCGCATCGGTCGTGAACGTGCCGAATTCCTGGCGGTTCTTGACGACCTTCACCCGATAGTTCGCACCGGCAATGCCGCCGCCTGCTAGGCGCACCTCGAAGGTCACCGGTCCGTTGCCCGGCTTCGCGTTGTCGCCCATCATCATGTCCATCGCGCCATCGCCGTCCCGATCGGCATAAAGTTCGACCCGCGGATTGAACGGATTGGCGCTGACCGAGGCCCGCCCCTTTACCAGCGCTTCAAGCAGGGCCTGTTTCGTCCGTTCCCTGGCAAAGATCCAAGTCGTCGGTGTCCCGACATAGTTCGCCGTTGCCTCGGGGGTCAGCGGTGTTGTCAGCTCCGGAGAGTCCGGTACGCCGTGGTGGCAATCACTGCCACCGCGCGCGCCCAGCATCCGCCCCGACAAGAGCATGTCGTCCCAGATGCGCACGCTTGGAATGTTCGGCTCCCAGACGCATGTGTTCCATACCTCGATGGAGTCCGCCAGATCGAAGGAAAAGCCGTAGTGGTTCTTGTGGTTTGGGTGATTGGCGGAGAAGTGCACACCGAGTTCGTGCTTGAGCGCCAGCAGGTTCCAGTCCCGCGCGTCGCCGGCGTCGAAAACACGTTGGTGGTCATAGGGAGTGGCCGAAAGGATGTTGATGTGGCCGCGCGGCGCCGTCAGTTCGGCGCCATAGAACAGGAGCACGCTGTCCGAACCGAACTCCGGGTCGGCCCAGGTGTGGTTCGCCACGTCCCCGCGCACGTGCACGTCGTGATCGGTGATCGCCAGATAGTCGAATCCCATCTGTTCTGCAAAACCGATGATCTTGGCCTCCGGATTGTTCGTCGAATCCGTGGAGTGGCGTGAATGCATGTGCCAGTCGCCCTTGAGCCACATGCCATCCGACAGGCTGGTCACCGGCGGCAGAGTGTGAGGGATGCTGGGCGCCACATCGGGCGGCAAACCGGAAGGAGGCGTCGTCATGGGAACTCCTTTGCATTGGCCCGCAGAAACCTTCGGCGCGAAAGGGTGGAGGATGCGCCAGGGGCGCTATTACTTCTTGCGGGGTGGACCGACACTGTCGCGAATGATGAGCCGGCACCCCAGCTCCAGCCGGCGGGCGGGCAGATCCGGATCGTTGGCAAGGGCGCGCTGTTCGAGAAGCCGCAAGGCTTCGGCCCCCATGTATTCGAGCGGCACGTTCACGGTGGTCAGGCCCGGCGTGACGAGCTCCCCCAGCGTCACGCCATCGAATCCCATCACGGAGAC
>CAZNHG010000370.1:0-3260 GCA_964572555.1 uncultured Devosiaceae bacterium
TTCGAACCGAAGGTCCGCGCAAGCGAATACGCGACCACTCAAGAACCTGGAGCTTGAGTTCTGATTCAATCAGAACGGAAAATGCTCCGGCCGCCGCCGGTCTCCGGACGGCTCAGCGCGCCATCAGCGTCCGTAACAAGGGCACGCGCGCGGCCCACATGGCCAGCGCCTGCAGCGGCGTGGGCTTGAAGTCCCTGAGCTTGGAGAAGCTGACAAGGTCGGCGCTGTAGACCAGCTCGTCGCGCTGGTTCGTCGCTTCCAGCCGGTTGAACAGCAGGCCCCAGCCAGGGATCGAGTTGGACGGGCGCTTGTTGGTGACGATCAGTGTGAAGCTCACCGTGTCGCCGGGGCGCACCGGCACCTTGAAGTCCATGCGGTTCACGCCGGGAGAGGGGCCGGAGACACCCGGTTCCTTCCCCTCGCCGCGCAGGCGCTCCTCCTCGTCGAACAGCGCGTCCACCATCTTGCGGTGCCCCACGCACACCGTGTGCCAGCCCGAGGCGATCAGTCCGCCGAAATGGGCGTGCTGCGCCGCGTCCGGGTCGACGTGGTAGTACTGCGGGTCATACTGTTTGCCGAAGCGGATGATCTCCTGTTCGGTGAAGGTGTGGGTTCCCAGCGGGAACCGTTCATCGACGGGGATATCCTCGAACCAGCGCGTCATTCTGCCAGTTCCTCGAAGGGCGTATCGGGGGCGCGGACCTCGACGAGGTTGTTCAGCGTCATGCTCATCACCGGCTGTTTCTTCTGGTTGGTGATGTTGAAGGCGAGGGTCACAATCCCCCATTCGGGATGCGACTGCGTCCGCCGCAGCCCCACGATCTCGGCCGTGCCGGAAATCGTGTCCCCCTTCATCACCGGCTTGCGCCATTTGAGGTCCGAAAAGCCCAGCCCCCCGGCCGAGGCGATCGTGCCGAGGAACGCATCCACCAGCATGCGCAGGCTCAACGCCGCCGTCTGCCACCCGCTCGCCGCCAGTCCCCCCAGCAGCGATTTGCGCGCCGCGCGCTCGTCGACGTGAAACGGCAGCGGATCGAACTCCTGCGCGAAGCTGGTGATCATCTGCCTGGTCACCGTCGTCTCGCCCAGCTCGATCACTTCGCCGACCGCCAGGTCCTCGTAGTGGCGCCGGTCTTTCGTGACAGGATTGGTCATTCTCTTGTCCTTTACGTCAACGACCTTGATGCACGGATCGTTTGCGGAAGGCAAGGGCTGGGGCAGGGATGGCCTCTCCTCTCCACACCAGCCAGCCGAAGAGCCGGGGTTCCGCTGCTGCTTTGCCGTGCCGGGTGCGGTTCCGGCTCGGAGGCCGGGACAGTGTGAGCTGGATACGCAGGAACACTACTCCCACTCACATCACCCACCACGTCATTCCCGTCCCCGCCTTCGCGGGGACAGGCTCCCGCGGGAATCCAACCGAGTCAGTCGGTTAGAGGACGGAGGTGCTGTAGCAGGACGTGTGCGTCACACCGCAGCCCAGGTGCTGTGCTGCCGCCGCCGTTGGATTCCCATTTGCATGGGAATGACGGAGAGGGTTGGGCGGCCTCTCTCGCCAGATCGCCGCGGTCAACGCTCGGTGCGCTACCGGCCGCCGTCCGGTCCTGCGCCCTGGTCGGGCATCTTCTGTCCCTCGTTGTTGGACGGCTTGCTGGCCGACGATTTCCGGCGCTTGCTGCCGCTCCCCGCGCTCTTCTTGCTCTCCGACGAGCCGGACGAGGATGGCTTGCCCGGTTCCTCGTTGACCACGTGCATGGGTGCCGCCTTGCCGGCCTTGTCCTCGCCGAAATAGATCGTCTGGTGCGGATAGGGGATCTCGATGCCGCGCTCGTCGAAGATGCGCTTGATGATGGCGTTGTAGGCGCGGCGTGTGGCCCACTGCATGCCGGGCATGGTCTTGATGCGCACGCGCAGCACGATCTCGCTGGCGCCGAAGCTGTCGAGGCCCATCCATTCGAGCTCGTCGACGATAGAGCTGCCAACGTCCGGATCGTCCTTGAGTTCCTCGAAGGCATCGAACATGGCCTCCCTCGCCTCGCCCACGTCCTCGCGATAGGCGACCCCCATGTCGACGAGCGCGTAGGAGAAGCCGCGCATGAAGTTGGTGACGATGTCGACCGAGGAGAACGGCACGATGTGGTAGGTGCCCTCGAGGTCGCGCAGGCCGGCGGAGCGTACCGTCAGCTTCTCCACCACGCCCGATATGCCGCCGATGGAGACGACGTCGCCGACATCCATGGCGCGTTCGAGCTGGATGAAGATGCCGGTGATGATGTCCTGCACGAGCTTCTGCGCGCCGAAGCCGACCGCGAGGCCGAGCACGCCGGCGCCGGCCAGCAGCGGGGCGATGTTGACGCCGATCTCGGCCAGCGCCAGCATCAGGGCGAAGGCCGCGAGCAGGGCCGAGGCCGCGCTCCGCAGCAGGGCGAGCAGGGTGCGCTCGCGCGGGCCAGGCTGGCTGCCGAAGTTCGGATTGAGCCGGTAATCGACCCAGGACGACAGGGCGAGCCAGAGCAGCAGCGCGACGCCTGCGATCAGCGCGACGCCGACCGCGCGCGCGATCATCTCCTGGCCGCCGCCGTCCCTCGCCCAGCCCACGAGGTCGAGCAGCCCCCAGACCTGGACCACGGTGAGCAGCACGCCGGCCAGCACCAGCAGCCGGACGACCTTGAGCACGCCCGGCACGAACCCGTTGAGGCGTGCCTCGAGCAGCGGCAGGCGCAGCCTGACCTCCTCGGGCAGCCGCAGCCCGCCGGTGATCGCCCGCGTGATCACAGCGACCACGCCGGCGCCCACCGCCATCGCGAGCGCGCTCTCGGCGGTGGCGCGCAGGACGAAGAGAAGCGCGCCCTCCGGCCGCAGCGCCCAGATGGCGTAGAACGCCAGGGCATAGCCGATCGCCGCCAGATGCCAGATGCGTGCGGCGAGCGCGACGAGGCGCGCGATGAGATCGCCGCTCATCGCCTGCGCTCGGGCCTCCAGCGCGGTGCGCAGCGCAGCCCGGTTCTGCAGGACGACCACCACCGCCATCACCAGAGCGGTAAGCGCGATCAGATGCTCGACCGCCTCGCCCGTCCGCCCGGGCAGATTGACGGCGATGGTCGGCACCACCAGCAGCATGCCATAGCCGAGCAGGCCGGCAATCCGGCTGAGCCAGAAGTACCAGTAGTTGGCCCCAAGGTCCGAGAGCGGCACCGGGCGGAGCGCGGCGAAGCGCGGCGCGAGCAGCGCGCGCAGGCCGACCCTGATCATCTCGATCAGCA
>CAZNHG010000371.1:0-2145 GCA_964572555.1 uncultured Devosiaceae bacterium
TGGTCGTCAACGGACGATCGCTTGCGTCGACTCGGACCCGGTCGAGCGAAGTGACGGTCGCGTTGGTTCCGAGCGGCGCTGCCCCGCCGGTTTTTGCGGTCCCGGTATCCTCCGTGGCTGTACTCGCGGTCAACGCACTGGAGCCCGGTTCTACCGCCACTCCGGGCGGCGGCGCCACGGCGTTGTCGTGACCGTGCTCCTGCTCCTTGATGCGGTTGTAGGGCATCGCGGCGACGAAGTCGTCGCTTGCGCTGGCTTGCTCCGCGACTATGTCGTTAGTTCTGAGCACGCCGTCATGGCTCTGCGCTGCTGTGACGGGTTTATCGCCTTTACTGTTAACTCGTGACGACCGAGCGGGTTTCTTATTCGTAGCCATGGTGCTTCTCCGGCGAGGTAGGAGATGAGGACAAGCGTTATGCCGCTTTAACCACTAGCCTTTATGGATTTTCATGCCGCAGGCGAGAGTTGTCTGTTCGATAACGAACACTCGCATCGAGCCGGACCTGCCTCGGTCATCCGGTCCCGTTTTGCGCTCAGTGTTGCAACGCACCGACGGCGCGGTTGCCGCCGGGTCACTCTACCGGTCACATACGCCATTCATGATTCGTCAGGAGTCGCCGGTGGACTTGAAAAGTGGATCCCCGTTCTGAGCGGTCAAGAATGGCCTGATGTATGCATTTCCGCAGCTTGATGCCGACCTGAGCTGTGACGTGGCGGTGGTGGGCGCTGGCATCACCGGCACGCTGATCGCTGATGAATTGGCTGGCCATGGTCACGATGTCGTCGTGCTCGATCAGCGCGACGTCTGCTGGGGCAGCACATCGGCCAGCACCGCCTTGCTGCAGTATGAAATCGATACCCACGCGACCGATCTTGCCAGGCGCTACGACCAAGCCTCAGCGCTCCTCGCCTATCAATCCAGCTTGCGCGCGGTCCGTGAGATCGGCGCACTCGCCGAAGCGACCGGAGATGTCGATTTCGCCCGCTGGCAAAGCTTGTACTACACCAGTAATCGCGCCGATCATCCACGCTTGGTCGACGAATTTTCCTGGCGGAAACAACACGGCTTTCCGGTTCGCTGGCTGAGCCGCACCGCGCTCAAGGACGAGTACGGTCTGACGGCGCCGTCTGCCATCCTCAGCTCGGTGGCCGCTCGGGTTGATCCTTATCGGCTTGCCTCACGACTGATGCACAGGATGCAGCGACAGGGCGCGCGCGTTTTCGATAGAACCGAGGTGACCTCCATCACGGCGACCGCGCGTTCGGTTCAGCTGACCACCGACTAGTGGCATGTCGATCATGGCGAAGTACGCCGTGATTGCCAGCGGCTACGAGTCCCAACATTGGTTGCGCCAGCGCGTCGCGAAGAACCTGAGCAGCTACGCCTACATCAGTGACCCTGTCGATCCTGCCGAGCTGCGCTGGTTGGCAGATACGATACTGTGGGAGTCCTCCAGGCCGTATCTGTATATGCGCAGCACGGGGGATGGGCGGCTGTTGGTCGGTGGTGAAGACGACGATCACGATATCCCTGCGCGCCGGGATCGGTTGGTCGACCGCAAGGCAGCAACTCTGCAGCGCAAGATCTCCCCCTTGTTTCCTCACCTTCATGCACAACCGGCCTTTGCCTGGGCCGGTACGTTCGCTGAAACCAGCGACGGTCTGCCGCTGTTCGGTCACCACCCGGAGTACGGCGCGCGCGTGCTGTTCGCGCTGGCCTAAGGTGGTAACGGCATCACCTACAGCATACTCGGCGCTGGATTGCTGCGCGCGCAGATCGAACGCCGCCCGCATCCATTGGCCGAGCTGTTTGCCTTTTCCCGGCTGGGTTATCATTGACTGGTAGCAGAAAAATGATGCTTGAGTTACCGGTATTACTTTTCTGGCCACCAGTCTGATGCTGGTGTCATTTCAGAGCCTCAAGACGTCCGAGAGGGGGCGCGATATGCACAAATGACTTCGCATACGTTAGGCAACGCACAGACCGGACCTCGACCTACAACTATCTTGGGATCCTCACCCTGCCTCCATGAGTTCATGGTGAGAGGCGCAACCCAAGCGTAACAATTTCCTGGAGATAAGCTCATGAACAAGAATCAGGTCGAAGGACGTGCGAACGAGGCGAAGGGGAAGGCGGTAGCCGGC
>CAZNHG010000371.1:2155-2594 GCA_964572555.1 uncultured Devosiaceae bacterium
GCTCGGAGCACAAGGATAAAGACGAGAAGCATGGCGGCAAGGATGGAGCCGTGTTAGCAGATATCAATGACGACGCCAAGAAGCTTGGCAGCAAGGATGGAGCTGAGTCAGGAGATATCAATGCCGACGTCGAAAAGCATGGCGGCAAGGATGGAGCCGTGTTGGCGGGTATCAATGACGACGCCAAGAAGAAAACCAAATGACTACTCAACGTCATGATCGAACAGCAGAAACATCGCTGCGGATAATATGCAGGCGGGGGCCTCGTTGCTGAGTGCAACCTCCAATCAGCGTCCTAGGAAGTGTATGGAGTCTCCCGTGTCAGTACATCTGACACGGGAAGATCTTCATCAGCTGTTTGAGGATGGGCTTAACTGACTGGCATTATGCTTCGGGCAAGCGCTGCGGCTTGAAGGGATAGCCGTGCTGCCGTTTACCT
>CAZNHG010000371.1:2604-3237 GCA_964572555.1 uncultured Devosiaceae bacterium
GGCGCGCCAGCCGGAACGTCAAGATGATGCTTCGGAGTCGATCGCGTTGATATCCTGGCTCATCAGGTCATCGTCGCCTTCGGCGGCGCGCCTGGCAGGCTCGTCGAGCTCCTCGCCGGGAAGTGGCGCAAGTGGTGCCTCGGGCAAGCGTTGTGATTTGAAGGGATAGCCGTGCTGCTGTTCACCTGGCTCGCGGTCGGGCAGGCGGGTGAACGCCTTGAACGTGGGCGAGGTAGGGGTGGTGTGCTGGATGGGAGAGAGCATGGTGACCTCGGGTACTGTCCGGCCTTCACGACATCGTGAAGCATCGGTAGTACGATTCTGGCGGAACGGCAGGCCGCCGTCCGTACGCTAACACACCATCGCCACCGATATCGCCAAGCGCCTCGAGTGCCCTTGATCCTGCGGGGAGGAGCTCTCATAGCATGTGCATGACGCTTTTTTGTCCGGGACTGGTCAATACCCCACCATTCTGGTCTAGAATACAGTCTTGGGTCGACCATCGCGAAAGACGTAACGGTTGACCCTCTGGCGTGTCGCGGCGTGCGGAGTGCACGCGTGTCGGCACCTGGTGCAATGCAGGGGGAGCCCCTGCCGGTCACAGTGGTAGACACGATGACGATCATGACTTCC
>CAZNHG010000372.1:0-808 GCA_964572555.1 uncultured Devosiaceae bacterium
AATTCATTCATATCGATTGCACTCCTGAGCGCGGCCGCGGGCTGTTTCCTCTTAGGGGCGGGCGTAACAGTGACTGACGTTCTGTTGCGCGCTCTTGTGGGAAGCAATGTGCCCGCCGCGATCGAATTGACTTCGTTTACGATCGGTTTGGGAGCGCTGTTATCGATGCCCGCTTGTTATGTCTCGCGCACCCATGTCACAGCTAGGCTTCTCTCCGAACTTATGCCCAACCGTTTCGGTCGCTCTCTAGGAATTCTGGGGGCGCTTGTCTCGGTCCTATTTGCCGGGATTCTGGTATGGGTTGTGGGAGCAAACGCACTTTCCAAGCTCGGTTCATCCGAGACCTCGCGCGATCTTGGCCTTTCGATGCCAGTCCTGCTTTGGGTGGTCACCATCACGCTGACAGTCGCGCTGATCGCGGCCATGGTCGGGCTCTGGCGTGAGGTGAAGCGGACGAGGTCCGAATCATGAGTGGCCTGTTGCTCGGCGGCGCAGGATTCCTGATAGTCATTGCACTGATCTTTCTCGAAGTACCTGTGGCCGTCGCTCTGGGGCTGGTGGCGCTGGGGGGCACCGCACTAGTCATCGGTGTACCTGGTGCCATGGCTGTCGGGGCGACGACAGTTTGGGAAAGCCTGACCAACTATACTCTGACAATGCTGCCGCTCTTTGTGCTGATGGGCAACCTTGCCGCACAGTCGGGCCTTTCGAGCAAGCTCTATCAGGCGATGTCCGTCCTGATCGGGCATCGGCGCGGAGGACTCGCCGATGGACGACCACACGCTCCGCGAGCTGCACCTTGAGATCG
>CAZNHG010000372.1:818-3237 GCA_964572555.1 uncultured Devosiaceae bacterium
TGATCTCCGGCTCCTCCCTAGCCACAACCGCCACAATGGGTCGCATTTCGCTGCCCGAGATGCGGCGGTCAGGTTACTCGGACACCCTTTCGGTCGGCTCGGTTGCAGCGGGCGGAACGCTCGGCATTCTGATCCCACCGTCAACAGTGCTTGTGATTTATGCCTTCTTGGCCGAACAATCGATTCGCTCTCTTTTGCTCGCGACGGCGGGGCCGATTTGTGTTGCCATTGCACTTTATTGCCTTGCCGTCTGGCTGCCGCTCCGTTTGGGCTGGACCTCGGCGCCGAAACGCGGACGCGCTAATGCCGCCGAACGACTTGCTGCGTTGCGCGAAATTGTACCGCCGGTGAGCATTTTCGCACTCATCATGGGCGGGCTCTATTCGGGAATATTTACCGCGAACGAAACAGCCGCGATTGGGGCTGCCGTGGTCCTAGCCTATGGCGTTCTGACGCACAGGCTATCACGAAAAGGTTTCATTGCCGCAGCCCTCGACACGGCTATGACCTGCGGCGCGCTCTATCTCGTGCTGATCGGAGCAAACCTGTTCAACTTTTTTCTGGCGCTGTCGGGTTTACCCTTCTCGCTTACCAGCCTGTTCGCCGGGATACTTAGCCAACCGCTTTTGGTGATCCTGCTAATGCTGGTGATCTACCTGCTGCTCGGCACACTTATGGACAGCCTTGCGATGCTGCTGCTGACCGTGCCCCTCTTCGTACCTATTGCCCAATCTGCGGGCATCGACCTCATATGGTTCGGCATCTTTGCTGTGATGGTAGTCGAACTGGGGCTAATCACACCCCCAGTGGGAATGAACCTATTTGCCCTCAAGGTCACAATCCCTGAAGTCGAGATGCTGGACCTTTGGCGCGGCGTCGTCCCATTCGTAGCCGCCGATGTGGTGCGCGTGGCCATCATAGTGGCTATCCCCGCCATCGTCACCTGGCTGCCTAACACTGCTTTCTGACAATGCATCCAAGGGAGAGAATTCGATGCTGAACACTGCTCTAAAACTGTCCGCACTGTTGCTTGCGTTGGGCGCGCCGGCAGTAGAAGCCCGCGAGATGCGCGTCTCCTCGTTCGAGCCAGCTCAGGGCTTCTACTCCGCGAAAGTTCTTCAGGCCTGGATTGACAGGATCAACCCGCAACTCTCCGACGGAAACAGCTTTAAGCTCTATCCCGGTTCGATCCTGGGTGGGGCGTCGGCTCAGGCCGAACTCGTTGAGGCGGGCGTGGCCGATGTTGCCCTCGTCGTTCCCACCTATACGCCCGGCCTGTTTCCCATGAGCGGCGTTGTCGAGGTTCCGGGGCTCGTGGAAACCTCGGCCCAGGGCACGAATATTCTCAATACGCTTGCGGAAGAAGGCGCACTTGAGGCCGAATACGCCAACTACAAGGTGATCGCGCTGTTCACAACGCCGGGTTACCGCTTTCTGATGACCGGCGACGGGGTTCGGCTGCCAAGCGACGTGGCGGGCCTAAAGTTGCGCACGCCCTCCCAGTTCGGCTCGACAATATTCGAACTGCTTGGAGCATCAGGCGTCTCGGTCCCTGCACCACAAGTTTACGAAAATCTCGAACGCGGCGTGGTTGCCGGTGCCGTATGGGTGATGGACGCATACCGCACCTTCCGGCTCTACGAAGTGGCGCCCTCTGTAACCAATATGCGTATGACAGCGACGCCGATGGCAATACTGATGAACAAGGCCACCTACGAGTCGCTTTCGGAAGCCGACCGGGCAGCAATCGACGTAATGTCGGGACGTTCAACCGCGTCCTGGATCGCCGACGTGGTTAAGTTCACTGATCACACCCAAGAAGAAGAGCACCACTGGGAAAGTGCTCTGGCCGCCGCCGCATCGCGATGGCTGGGTGAACAAAGCGATGCGGCGGCGGCCGAGGCGGTGCTGAATCGGGCGAGCGAAGTCTCCGCACAATAGTCTTCCACGCCTCGTTCGCTGTTCGTCTGTAACATTGTCGACCCAACGGGGCACCGTGCATTTCTCGATCATTACCACCCCCGCACGCCTCACAAGGTGATTTCCCGCTGAAGGCTCCATGCGCGGCCTCCGACACCGCGTCCACTATGCGGACAAAATTAGACGCGGTGTCGGAGGCCCCGCATGGCTCCCCTACAATCGCAAGAAATCAGCAAGGGGTAACGTCTATGGCCATAAATTCTTTGGCATATCTCGGCATCCGCTCCGAAAGGCTAGACGACTGGTCCGACTTTGCCGGGCGCATTTTGGGGATGCAGAAGATCGACCGTGGCAGCACGGCTTTGGCCTTCCGCATGGACGACCACATGCAGCGTCTGCTGGTGTCTAACGAACCGGGCGATACACTGGCCTTTCTTGGCTTTGAGGTTGACACCAACGAAGACCTGCAGCGCTACGCAGCACGGCTGGAAAAGGCGGG
>CAZNHG010000373.1:0-3223 GCA_964572555.1 uncultured Devosiaceae bacterium
TCTGCGTTGCAGTATCCCTGGCTCGCCGGCGTCGATGCGCTCAACCGCAGCTTCCCCTACGATTCCTATGCGCTCGAAGCGCGCCGCGCGGGCATCTCCGGCACCCTGCACATGGAGGTGGATGTCGCTCCCGAGCGCATCGAGGACGAAACCGCCTATGTAAGAACACTGACCGAAAAGCCTGACAGCCTGATTGCCGGCGCCATCGTCTCCTGCCGCCCCGAGGAGGAGGGGTTCGCCGAATATCTCGAGCGCCAGCAGGCCGACCCGCTCGTGAGAGGTTTCCGCCGGGTGCTCCACGTCATGCCCGACGAGCTGTCCGAAGACCCGCTCTTTCGCGAGAACATCACTCGCCTGGCGGATACCGGCCTGACCTTCGATCTTTGCGTGCTCCCCTCACAGTTGCCCAAGGCCATCGCGCTTGCGGACCTGGCGCCGGATGTGCAGTTCATCCTGGATCATTGCGGCGTTCCCGACATAAAGGGCGATGCCGAAGAGCCGTGGCGCGGACATATCGCGGAGCTTGCGAAACGTCCCAATGTCACCGCCAAGATTTCCGGCGTGGTCGCCTATGCCGATCCCGAGACCTGGATTGCCGAAACGCTCCGTCCCTGGGTGGAGCATACGATCTCGTCGTTCGGCTGGGACCGGGTCGTGTGGGGGAGCGATTGGCCCGTATGCACGCTGGGCGGGGGGCTTCACGCCTGGGTAGCGGCGACACACGCGATCCTCGCCGGCACCGGCGAAGACGAGCGCACCAAGCTCCTTTCAGGCAACGCCAGGCGGATCTGGAAGCTCTAGCTGAAGCTCGAGGCGAAGAGCTGGTTGATTTCGGCGACGACCGCCTGGCCTTCCCTGCCGCGCTCGAGCCCCGCATTGAGACATTGCGCCGCCGCATCCTGGAAGGCCATGTATCCTTGGTGCCGCGGCCGCATCCAGGCTCCATCGAGCGTCCGGCGTGTGCGCCGGTAAAATCTGTTCGTCGCTTCATTCACCGCGTCGTCGTCCCAAGCATCGGCGTGGCCGGGCTGCCCGCCCGCGGCGGCGAAGAGACCGCTCTGCACCTCGCCGCCCGCGATCCAGTAGGCAAAATCGACAGCGGCCTCGGGCGCCCCGGCAAAGGCCGAGACGGCCACTCCCGTCCCTCCCAGCGCGGAGCCGCGGGAGCCGTTGCCGCCGGCAGCGGGTATGTCGTCGAAGACAATCCGTCGCGGCCGGAACCCTTCCACGCCGTTATTGGAGTAGCCGTAAATCCAGGGAGCACATGCCACATCGTCCCGGGATGCGCTCATGGCTTCGAGGACGGCAATGGGGTCCATACCGAAGCAATCCTTCGGCATGAACCGTATCAACTCCGCGATCTTTTCGTAGACCGCCGTCCCCGCCTCCGTCGCGATTAGGTCGCCTGGCCCCTCGGATGCGCACGGCGTTCCCATGTTGGCGGCAAGCGTGAAGAAGGTCATCAGCGAATGCGGCGGACGCATCGGGATCATCACCCTGCCCGCCTTCGCCAGGGCCAGAACCTCGCCCCAGTCGCCGGGCGCCCCGTCCAGCAGATCGGGCCGCCAGGCCTGTACTTGCGCCGCCGCATCGATCGGGAACGCCCACTGCCGTCCCGCCCAGTTATAGCTTTCGTAGGAGCCGCCGACGCTCGCACGCGCCAGCGCGTCGCGCTCGGCCTCGCGTCTCGCTACGTCCAGAGGGGTCAGGCAACCTCGCTCGGCGATCTCTCCAACATGGGGATGATCGATGACGATGAGGTCGTACCGGCGCGCCAGTTCTTCGACGGGAAAGGACTCGAAGTCCTGCAGCGAGCGCTTGTCCCATTCTATCGCCACGCCCGACCTCTCCTTCCAAAGCCGAGAACAGGCGACCATGGGATCGTAGCCGCGCGGATGGCTCCAGGTCATGCCCTTGAGCTTGATGTCCGTCACAGGGCGAACTCGCTCTTGATCGCGTCGGTGTTCTCGCCCACCCGCGGTGCCGCGCGATCGGCATGCGGCCGCGCACCATCGATCCTGATAGGCGAGCTCGTGGTCAGGATCGAAACCTGGTCGTCCCGCTCCACGCGCTGCAACATGTCGAGAACCTTGAAGCCTTCGCTCTCCATGAGCGCATCCCAGCCGAGAACCGGCGCGCACCAGATATCGGCAGGCTCGAGAACTGACAGCCATTCATCCACGGTCCGCGTGCCGATGACATCCTGGATCAGTTTCTTGATCTCGTCGCGCGCGGTGAACCAGGATCGGGGGTCGGCGCCGTACGAGGCGAGTGCCTCGACATCCAACAGCTCCTGCAACCGCGATATCGGCGTCATGGCGATGGCCAGGAAACCGTCGCTGGCCTCGTAGACGCCATAGGGGGCGGACAAGTAGGCATGCGCGTTCCGATACTCGGAGCGCTTCGGCATACGCCTCCCGTCGTTGAGATAGGTCGTGAGCACTTCGAACTGCAAGTCGACCAGCACCTCGAGAAGACTGGTTTCGACATGGCTGCCCTCGCCTGTCGTCCCGCGCTTGACGAGTGCGGCCAGAATACCTTGCGCGAGGGCGGCCCCGGCCAGCATGTCCGCCACCGCCAGCCCCATCGGGACCGGCCCGTCTTCCCGGTCGCCCGACAGCCACATCACGCCGGAGCGCGCCTGCGCCAGCAAATCCTGCCCCGGCAGCTTCACCCATGGCCCTTCATCGCCATAGCCGCTGATCGAGCCGTAGACGAGCCGGGGATTGAGCGCCCGGCAGCTCGCATAGTCGAGGCCCAGCCGCTCGATCACGCCGGGCCGGAAATTCTGGACGAGCACATCGGCCTTGGCGACGAGCCCGCGCAGCAGCTCCAAGTCGGATTCGCTTTTCAGGTCCACGGCAAAGCTCTCCTTGCCGCGGTTGATGGCGTGGAAGATCGTCGAGTCGCCCCCGATCTCGGTATCGCTGAGATAGAGCGAGCGTGACAGGTCGCCCGTGCCCGGGCGCTCGATCTTGATGACGCGTGCGCCGAGATCCTGCAGTCGCAGTGTGGCGTACGGGCCGGACAGGAACTGGCTCATGTCGAGCACGACCAGCCCGTCGAGAGGAAGGTCTTGATTGGACGTCATTGCTTCTCGGCTTCGGTTCTTCCTTCAAACGCGGCCGGATCACGGTACTTCACGGTCTGCAGGTGCTCGCAGTAAAGAACCAGTTCGCCTTCACCCTTGAACACCTCGTAGCTGGCGCGGACCAGCCCCATT
>CAZNHG010000374.1:0-3209 GCA_964572555.1 uncultured Devosiaceae bacterium
GGGCCGTCGGTGGCCTGGGCCAAGGCGTGCGCCGCCGCATGGGGATCGTTTAAATCGAAGGCGTAGCCCTGCGCTCGCAGGCGGTCTTCCAGGTGGCGTCCGACGCCGACCACGTTGCCGTTCACGGACAGCACCGACACGGCCGACAGGGGCGTCGTCACGCCGCCCAGCCCAAGCGCCATTGCGATAGGCACCGGCGACAGCAGATGCGCCGCATCCACCCGGCCGAACGCCAGCATGTCCCGTACCGACGACCACGAGGGCGCCGCGATCAGGTCGAGCGCGATGCCCTCGCTTTCGGTGAACCCCATTTCCTCGGCGATGATCAGCGGTGCCGCGTCGACCAGCGGCATGAAGGCGACCGGAAGCGTGACGGTTCTCATCTGAGAAGCCCCGACGCGGTAACAAGCGCCTCGGCCACATCGGCGACGCGGCGGCCCTGGTCCATCGCGGTCTTGCGCAGCAGGGCGTAGGCGGCGTCCTCGTCGATTCCCTTGGCCTTCATCAGCAGGCCCTTTGCGCGGTCGATCACCTTGCGCTCTTCCAGCGCGCGCCGGGTTTCGGCCAGTTCGGTGCGCATCTGGCGGAACATCCGGAAGCGGGCGATCGCTGTATCCATCACCGGGCGCAGCCGTTCGGGTTTCAGCCCGTCAACCACGTAGGCCGAGACACCGGCCTCGATCGCGGCCTGGGCCAACCCGCCTGCGGCACCCGAGACGAACATGGCGACTGGGCGGTCCAGCGGCCCCGAGGCCAGCGTGAGCTCCTCGAGCATGTCGCGGGTCGGGTTGTCGATATCGATCAGGACGACATCCGGGGCATGGGCGGCGATCCGGCGGGCAAGACCGTTCGTCGTCGCGATCACGTGGACTTCGCAATCGCCGCTCTTTTCCAGCGCCTCAACGATTCCGGCCGCGCGGTTGCGATCCTCTTCGACGACAACGATTGTCAGCCTTGCCTTCATGATGTTCTCGATGCCCATAGAACCGCCGTGCTTTCAATAGCCCGTCCACGTGGCGCCCCGTCAAAGGCTCGGCCGCGTCAGGGTTTTGAAGCTTGCGCTGCTTCTTTGGGCAGGCTGATTCGTGGGTTGGATAAATCGCTTCGCCTGGTTGGCTAGCAGAAAGCGGTTGCGGGCGGTTCTGTCTCCGGTTCTGGAGCGGAAGCCGCCCTCGCCGAGCTTATTCGACCGCAAGCGAGAGGGACGAAAACCATCGCGCCGCGGCCTTGATGTCGCCGTCCTCAAGCGGTGCGGCGATCGCGGACATGGTTTCATGCACGCGCGTGCTGTCGCGATAGGCCTTCAGCTGGGCGGTCAGGTACATCTCGGGATCTCCGGCCAGGTGCGGAACACCCTCGACGGTGGCGATGCCGTCGGCGCCATGACAGGAGACACAGACCGCAGGCGCGTCGGCGGGATCGCCCGGAACGCTGGCCGTGACGGATGGCGCGGCGTACCAAGCCGCCAGGTCCGCGATGTCCTGGTCGCTGAGCGCTTTCGCCACGACGCTCATCATCTCGTTCTGGCGCTCGCCGTCGCGATACGCGACGAGCTGCGCCGCGAGATAGCTTTCAGGCTCTCCGGCGATATTCGGGGCCACCAGCAGCTTTGCCACCCCGTCGGCACCGTGGCAGGTCCGGCAGGAGGGCATCAGCGCTTCGCCACGCGCGGGATCGCCCGCGGGCAGATCCTGCGCGTGCAGCGTGCCGGCGAGGAGAATCCCCCCGCCGAACACAATGACCGAAAGCCGCCTCATTCGCCGGTATAGGCGATGCGCCACAGCGCGCCGGCGAAGTCGTCTGACACCAGCATCGAGCCGTCGGGCAGGAAGGCGATGTCCATCGGACGGCCGAGATATTCGCCCGTCTCCTCGACCAGCCAGCCGTCGGCGAAGACCTCGATCTCGCCTGCGTTGCCCTCGTCGTCGAGGGGGACGTACATCACCCGGGCGCCGACCGGCTCGGTTCGGTTCCACGACCCGTGCTGGGCGATGAAGATCCCGCCATGGTATTTTTCGGGGAATTGGACGTCGTCATAGAAACGCATGCCCAGGTCGGCGGCGTGCGCGGTCGTCTGCACCTGCGGTTCGGTGAAGGTCACGCCCTCGGGGCGCGGCACGTCCTTGTATTCCGGGATCTCGACCTCGGCGTTGGTCCAGGGAAAGCCGAAATGCTCGCCCGCGCGGGTCTGCTTGTTCAACTCGCCCGGCGGGATGGTGTCGCCGATGCCGTCGACCTGGTTGTCGGTGAACCACAGCGTACCGGTGGCCGGGTCGAAATCATGCCCGACCGAGTTGCGAACACCGCGGGTGTAGACCTCGCGCTGGGTGCCGTCGGTGTTTATGCGGATGATGCCGCCGATACCGATCTCGTCGTACATCTCGTGCTTGTCGACCGGCTGCACGTTGTGCGGCTGGCCGAGCGAGATGTAGAGCTTGCCGTCCGGGCCGACGCGGCAGACGCGCGCCGAGTGGTTGAAGCTTTCCTCCTCGGGCGGGATCAATTCGCCTTGCTCGACCACGACCGCCACCGGCTGGTCGGGCCCTTCGAAGAAGAACTCGGCCGCAGGGAAGTTCAGCACGCGGTTGCGCTCGGCGATGTAGAGGAACCCGTCGGGCGAGAAGCACGGCCCGTTGGGGATGTCGAAGGTGACGGACGGGGCGAAGTCCTTCACCTCGTCCGCGACGCGGTCCTTGTCGCGATCCACAACGGACCAGACCTTGTCCTTGCGGGTACCCACGAAGGTCACCGTGCCCTGCGGGGCCACCGCCATCGAGCGTGCGTCGGGAACGATCGCGTAGAGAGAGACCTCGAACCCGTCGGGCACGTTGATCTCGGGGAGGATATTGCGAAGCGCCTCTGCGCGGTCGCCCTCCTGCTCGATAAAGGTGAATTCGGCGTCGGTCTTCTGCATGTTGGACAGCTTGTCCATGTTGTCCTGCTGCGCCGCCAGCGGCGCGGCGAGGCTCGTGGACAACAGAAGCCCTGTCAGATGGCGTGTCGGCATGGTCTCTCCTCCCTTGATTTTGATTTTCTGGTGGAGCCGCGTCGGTGCGTCCGGCGCGGCTCCGGTCGTCAGATGGTGCCGGCCTTCAGCTCGCGCGCCATGTGGTCGGCCTGGCGGATCGCCAGCGCCACGATGGTCAGCGTCGGGTTCTCCGCCGCGCCGGTGGTGAACTGCGAGCCGTCCGAGACGAAGAGGTTCGGCA
>CAZNHG010000375.1:0-3191 GCA_964572555.1 uncultured Devosiaceae bacterium
TCTGCTGACGCACCGCGTCGCGCACGGCCTGGAGGCTGTCCAGCCCCAGCGTCTTTGCGAAGTCGTCGTCCATCTCGGCCTGCTTGGGCGTCTCGACGTGCAGCACCTCGACGTCGAAGACCGCGTCCTTGCCGGCCAGATCGGCATTATTGTACTCGGCCGGGAACGTAACCGGCACTTCCTTCTTGTCGCCCTTCTTCAGGCCGACGATCTGCTCCTCGAAGCCGGGGATGAACTCGCCCGAGCCGAGCACGAGGTGGGCATGCTCGGAGGAACCGCCCTCGAACGGCTCGCCGTCGATCTTACCCACGAAGCTCAGGCCGACACGGTCGCCCTCGGCCGCCGTCGCATCGTCGCCCTTGTCCTCGTATTCGCGCTGTTCGCGGAACAGGCGCTCCAGCTCTTTCTCGACCTCGGAGTCCTCGATATCGACGACCGGGTTCTCGAGCTCGACGGTCTTGAAATCCATCAGCTCGATCTCGGGCAGGATCTCGTAGCTCACGTCGAACGCCAGGTCGGCGTTGCCGTCGAGAACCTCGTTGATCTGCTGCTGATCCTCGGAAAGATCGATCTGCGGCTGCGCGGCGGCGCGCTCCTCGCGCTCCTCCAGGCTCTCCTGCACGGTGGAGTTGATCGCTTCCTGCATCACCTCGGACATCGCCGAACGGCCATACACCTTCTTGAGGTGGGAGACCGGCACCTTGCCCGGCCGGAACCCCTTGAGGTTCACCTGGCCCTTGAGGTCGTCAAGCTTAGCATCTAGACGCGCGGACAGGTCCTGCGCCGGAATGGTGACGCTGAGCTTGCGCTTCAGGCCTTCATTGAGGGTTTCTTTGACCTGCATTGGGTGATCCCGTATTTCCTTGTTCGATATCTTGTGGCCGTGAGGGGGCTGTTCTGGTGCGGGTGGAGGGATTTGAACCCCCACGCCTGACGGCACGAGAACCTAAATCTCGCGTGTCTACCAATTCCACCACACCCGCGAGAAGTATGCCTCTGGCCGGATTGGCGCCGGGCATAGCCCAACTTGTTCACACAGTCAAAGCCTCTTTGCGCCCCGAATGACGGTATCTTGCGTTCGTTCGCGCGGCGGCACCGCGGGTTCAAATCCTGCCCCCGCAACCCCCTTCTGTCATAATTCGCTAGCCGCCTTGATTTGATCGAAGCGGCTTCACACGATCCGAAAAATTGACCTCAGATAGGAAAATTGCGATAGAATTGCCAGCCAGCAGTGCAACCGAGCGACTTGTTCCCTACTGGACCGGCTGGTGCGACGAGGCAAGTTGCCTAGGGAGGGCAATGATACGTTTGGTCCGTCCATTCCTTGCCGTCGCCTTCATGGCTGGCGTTGCGATGGCATCGGCTGACGAGCCCGGCGCTGACGAGGAAATCCGCTATTCAACGGCCTCGCCTTTGTCCGCGACCGCGGCAAGGCCCGGCATTTCGAGTTCGGCACGGCAGAATGTAAAGTGCCTGTCGTGGGCCAAAAAAAGCCGCGGGGCTCATCAGAAAAATCCGTCGCGGCGAGAGAACGCGTTTGCGCTCAAAAGATCAGTGAGCCGGCCGTTTGTTGGCACGACGCGAATGGTGTGGAGTTGAGCTCATGCGCATTTTCTCCTTGATGCTGCTTGCCGCGCTTGTGACCGTTTCTCACCCGGCTCCGGCGCGGGCTGCGAGTTTCGACTGCAACATGGCCACGACTTGGATCGAAACGACGATTTGCGGGGACACGGAGTTGTCCGAGTTGGATCGTCTGCTTGGCCTCTATTATGAATCTGCGCGGTATATGCTGGAAACGCAGTATGAAGCCGCGCGGTATCAACCGGATCCGCAGGCCCTTGCCTGTTTCCGGGAAGATCAACGCCGCTGGCTCGCCGATCGGAACAGGTGCCGCAGCGCCGCCTGTATCAGGACCACTTATCTCGCCCGTCTTTACGAATTGGAGCCCTTGCAGCCGGGCGCGAACCTTCGGAATGATCTGGATTATCCAGGGGGTCCTAGACTCGCGTGGATTCTGCCGCCCGCGCCGGAAATCGACCCGGAAAACTTCACTGAACTGGCACGGAGAGACAGCGAATCCGCGGAGATCGAAGGCCTTCTCATTGCGGGAGAAGGAGGGCGGCTGTTGAAGGGGGCAGACGGCACATTGCACATTCTGGTCGCCAACATTGTTCTGAGCACACGAGGTCGGGTGAAACTCGATAGACTGACACAGGGGGATGCTGACGTAATCGTCAGGGGTCCGCATGGAACGACTGCAAACGGCGATCCGGCTTTTGATCCTCACGCCTGTCGTTTCATCCACCAGATATTTTGAACGGCCCGTTACTGAAACCGTACCAGCGAGGACGGCGAGCGCTCGACCTCGCCGCGAATGCCGCGCAAGTGCGCCAGCGTCACCTCAAGTGCCTCTTCGCACTTGGCGGTCTTACAGCTTCTCATCCCGGCGATCCTCCCGTTCTCCTCACGCGAAACCCCGCGCCGAGCCCAAGCTCGAAATCAGCCCGAAGGGCACTGCCGCAAATATGATCTATATGCACAAATAGTAATCAATTGCGCAAAACCAACTGACTTGACGCTGCTCATTGGCATGGCGCAAACCTTTGGTACACGTTGAAAAAATCGCGCCCGCCACGCTCTGGCATGGCCCGTGCATAAGGTCAGGTAACGCTCAGGAACAGGAGCATCGGAGGCTTCCAGATGAAAAAGATTGAGGCGATCGTTAAGCCGTTCAAGCTCGACGAGGTCAAGGAAGCCCTGCAGGAAGTTGGCCTGCAGGGTATCACCGTCACCGAGGCCAAGGGCTTCGGCCGCCAGAAGGGACACACGGAACTCTACCGCGGTGCCGAGTACGTGGTCGACTTCCTGCCCAAGGTGAAGGTCGAGGTCGTGTGCCCCGACGATCTCGCCGACAAGGCGATCGAAGCAATCCGCAATGCCGCCCAGACCGGGCGGATCGGTGACGGCAAGATCTTTGTCTATCCGATCGAGCAGGCCATCCGCATTCGCACCGGCGAAAGCGGCGACGAAGCGCTCTGACGCTTCTCCCGCCGGCCTGAAACGTCATCCCATACCCAGAGACTATCTAACGAGGATCAAGAAATGAGCTCTGCAGATCTGCTGAAAAAGATCAAGGACGAGAACATCAAGTTCGTGGATCCGCTCGGCAACCTGATAACCGTCGAAACCCC
>CAZNHG010000376.1:0-3180 GCA_964572555.1 uncultured Devosiaceae bacterium
GCCAACCGGCGGTGAGATGAGGGTGACCCGGTTGGCGGTGAGCCCGCGCGCCAGGGTCTTTTCCCTTTTCGCGGCAGGCCGGTGTTCGAACTTGTCTTCCTCGGGAAAGTCCGTGTCGACGACGCGCTCGTGCCCGGCGCGGTCCACGAGATCGGGCAGGCGGTGATAGCTCTGGGGCCCGAACACCAGGTCGACGACCGGCGCCCGGGCGACGATCTCCTCGCCCTCGGCCTGCGCCACGCAGCCGGCGACGCCGATCATCATGTCCTGCCCCCGGGCCTTGCGCTCGGCCCGCAGCTGTTTGAGGCGCCCGAGTTCCGAATAGACCTTCTCGGCGGCCTTTTCGCGGATATGGCAGGTGTTGAGCACGACGAGGTCGGCCTGATCGATCTCCGCCGTCGCCTCATAGCCGTGATCCGCCAGCGCGTCCGCCATGCGGTCGCTGTCATAGACGTTCATCTGACAGCCATAAGTCTTGATGAACAGCTTCTTGGGCGCGTGCGTCTTTTCCATGCGCGCGCTCATAGCAGAGTTTGGCGGGCGACGAAATAATTTCGGGGGCGGCCACACGCTCACCGGCCGGCTCGGGGGCCATCCCCCATTCTTCGACAGGCTCAGGATGAGGGATGGAGCGGGACGGGGCGGGAAGCGGGCATGAGTCCCGCTCACGCTTGTCGCTCCCACACACCCCACCACCACTCTCCCGGTAGCTCCATTCACCACGTCATTCCCGCGAACGCGGGAATCCAATCGAGGCAGTCGGTTGGGAGGGTGGACATGCTATAGCAGGGTCTTTGCCTTGTACCGCAGCCCAGGTGCTTCGCGGCATCCGCCATTGGATTCCCATTTTCATGGGAATGACGGAGGGGGTGAGGCCCGGACAGCATGGGGAGGATAGAAGATGGGAAGACCGGAACTGGCTGGCGCCCTAAGCCGCCAGGTCCGCGACCACCGCGTCAAGGACGGGGAAGCCGCGTTCGGTGACGCGGATGTGGCCGTTTTCCAGCGTCTCGATGAAGCCATAGCCCTTGAGATCGGCGATGCGGGCGGGGTCGAGTTCTTTTCCCGACAACAGGGTGAAGCGCTCGGGGTCGATCCCCTCGCTCAGCCTGAGGCCCATGACGAGGAATTCGTCGCTTTCCTCCTCCCAGGTGAGCACCTCGTCCTCGACGATCCCCGCGCCGGTTTCCGTCACCCTCGCCTGCCAGTCGAAGGGCATTTTCTCGGTGGCGATAGCGTGGCGCCTGTCGCCGACGAGAATGCGGCCATGGGCGCCGGGACCGACGCCGGCATACTCGCCGTAGCGCCAATAGACGAGGTTGTGCCGGCTTTCCTCGCCGGGGCGGGCGTGGTTGGAGATCTCGTAGGCGGGCAGGCCGGCGGCCGCGGTGAGCTCCTGAGTGAGCTCGTAGAATTCGGCGCTCAGGCCGGCATCGGGCATTGCGAGCTTGCCGGCATTGTAGAGATCGTAAAAGCGCGTGCCCTGCTCGATGGTGAGCTGGTAGAGCGAGAGGTGCCCGGCGGCCATGGCGAGCGCCTCGATCAGTTCCTCGCGCCAGGCCTCGAGGGTCTGGTGCGGGCGGGCGTAGATGAGATCGAAGCTGGAGCGCGCAAAGATGGACTGGGCGAGCGCCACGGCGTTCTTCGCCTCCTCGACGCTGTGCAGGCGCCCCAGTTCGGCCAGCGGCCCGGCGCGCAGGGATTGCACGCCGAGCGAGACGCGGTTGACCCCGGCGGCGCGGTAGCCGCGGAAGCGCTCGGCCTCGACGCTGGTGGGGTTGGCCTCCAGCGTGATCTCGGCGTCGTCGATGACAGGCCAGAGGCGGGCGATTTCATCGAGGATCGCGCCCACCGCCTGCGGGCTCATCAGCGAGGGCGTACCACCGCCGAAAAAGATCGACTGGACCGGCATGGACGGCTTGAGAGCCGCGAAATGCCGCAGTTCGGCGCGGTAGGCCTCGATGAATTCCGCTTCGTCGAAAGGGCCGCGATGGACGTGCGAGTTGAAGTCGCAATAGGGGCACTTGGCGGCGCAGAATGGCCAGTGCACGTAAACGCCGAACAGGCCGTTCCCGCGCTTGCTTTCCGTCATCAAGGTGCTCTGGTTGGGCACCGCCGCGGCGCCTCCTTGTTCGCCCGAGGGGTCAGTCGTCACAACAGGCCTCGACCAGTTGCGCGAAGGCGCGCGCCCGGTGCGACAGGCCCGGCTCGCCCGGAGCCCAGGAATGCTTGGCTTCCGCGGGCATCTGGCCGAAGGTGATGTCGTATCCGTCCGGCATGAAAACGGGATCGAACCCGAACCCCAGATCGCCGCGTGGCGGCCAGACGAGCGTGCCCTCGACCCTGCCCTCGAACAGCTTTTCGCGGCCGTCCGGCAGGGCGAGGCACAGCGTGGCGTTGAACGAGCCGCGCCGCTCGGCCGGCATGGTGGCGTTGGCCGCCTGCAGGGCGTCCTCGACGCGTTTCATGCCGACATCGAAATCGCGCTGCGGCCCGGCCCAGCGCGCGGTGTGGATGCCGGGCTTGCCCCCGAGCGCATCGACGCACAGCCCCGAATCGTCGGCAAGCGCGATCATTTCGGCGGCCTTTGCGGCGGCATGTGCCTTGAGCCGGGCGTTCTCGGCAAAGGTAGTGCCGGTTTCCTTCGGCTCGGGCAGGCCGAGTTCGCCCGCCGAGGTGATGTCGAGCCCGAAGGGGGCGAACAGGTCCTGGAACTCGTCGAGCTTGCCCGGATTGTGGGTGGCAAGAACCAGCCGCGTTCCCGATGGCAGCTTGAAGGGATCGTTCATGAGCCGGATAGCGCCTGTTTCTGAAGGGTTACCAGTTCGCCGACACCCTTTTCCGCCAGGCCCATCAGCGTGTCGAGCTCGTCGCGGGAGAACGGGTCCTGCTCGGCCGTGCCCTGGATCTCGACGAAGCGCCCGGTGCCCGTCATGACGAAATTGGCGTCGGTTTCGGCCTCGGAATCCTCGGCGTAGTCGAGATCGAGGACCGGCGTGCCGCGATAGATGCCACAGGAGATGGCGGCGACGTGGTCGCGCAGCGGATCGCCTTGGGTGAGGTCGCGCTCAGCCATCCAGCCAAGGGCATCGGTCAGCGCCACGAAAGCGCCGGTGATCGCGGCGGTGCGCGTGCCGCCGTCGGCCTGCAGCACGTCGCAGTCGACGATCACCTGGCGCT
>CAZNHG010000377.1:0-3159 GCA_964572555.1 uncultured Devosiaceae bacterium
TCGGCGACGAGCAACTCATAGCCGTTTTCCGCGAACGCATCTCCGCCGCACCGGGCGAGCGCATCACGGTCAGGCCCGACACGGCGGTGGTTCACCTGTTCAAGGAAGAGACCGGCGCCCGTATCAACTAGATACGGAAGGAATATGAAGCCGTTGGCGCATGACCCTCCTGGAGCGGTTGAAAGCGCTGAACGTTGGAAGCCTTGCGGCATTCGGCGACAGCATTACGGTCGGGCTGGCAGCAAGTCATCCCGACAAGAGCTGGGTGAATGTTCTTGCCCTGAAAGCCGGCATCGCGACCATACACAACGCCGCACTATCGGGAACGGTGCTTCAGGGCACGAGCCAAGCGGACGGCGCCCCACGGCCGGGCAATGGCATCTCCCGCTTCGAAGCCAAATTGCTTCGTCCCACCCCTGCGGGCGCGCTCGTGATCCTTTATGGCTACAACGACGCGCGCCACGTAGGCGCGCCGAGAACGATGAACGTTGCAAACTTCGCGCAAACCTATCGCTCGATACTTGCCGTTCTGCTCGACAACGGCTTTCGCGACCGCCTCGCAATTGGCAGCCCACCTTATCCGAGTACCAAGGGTCTTTCGGTAGGATCGGCAGGGTTCGCCGGCCAGACGCGGGACGATTTCGAAGCCTATGTCGCGGCAACATGGCAGATAGCGGGCGAATTCGGCGTCTTCTATGCACCCGTCTATGAGCGCATGCGAACCCATGGGGACGGATCCCTCGCCTCGGCCGACATTACCCATCCGAACGATCACGGGCACGACGTGATTGCCAGAGCATTCGCCGAGGCAACGGCCACACACAACGACCCTTGCGCTTGAGCACTTTGCTCGCTGACGAGATCAAAACCACCGGACCCCCTCAAATGGTTCGGTCGATTGCGCCCGCAATGCGTTCAAGTTCGGCCATGCCGAAGGGGGTCGGCTTTGCCCGAGGTGCGCGCGGGCGGGTGTTGCCGATCCCCATGACACCTCCCGCGAGCTGCTTGCCATAGCACAGCATGTGCTCGACCCCATGGGACATAAACACAGCGAGCGGAAGAACCTCCCGGTGCAGCCTCTCGGCCTCGGCAACTGACGCCGCATCTCCCCGCTTCATCAAGTCGAAGATGCGGACATGTACCTCGAGACAGTCCGGGGCAGGAATGCATCCTGCTCCGCCGCTTCGCAGCGTCGAAATCAGTTCCAGTCCGCCTCGCCCCGAGAAGATATCGGCCTTGCCCTGCGTCGCGGCGGCAACCTTTTCGACCTCGATGGCCGGACCTTCGGCTTTGAGGATCGAAATGGCGGGATGGCTGTCGACGAGGTCGATCAGCGTTTGCGTACTCAACGCCACGTCCAGATTGACGGGATTGTTCTGGATCGCGACCGGCAAGTCGAGGGCGTCGGCGACAGCGCCGAAGAATCCGGCCAACTCCGCCTCGCTCACCCCCTTGACCATGGGCGGCTGGAGGATGACCCAGTCGGCACCCATGGTGCGCGCCTTGCGGGAGAAGTCGATCTGGCCAGATATCGATGGCTCGGCAGTCGTCACGGCGTAGGGGACGCGACCGCCGATCGCCTCACCGACGATCTCGACGAGTTCAAGCCGTTCGGGTAGCGAGAGCTTGTGCACCTCGGTGACCAGCCCGAGCACCGCGATACCGTGGCAGCCGGCATCGATACAGTACTCCACCTGTCGCCGCATCGCGGTAGTGTCGAGGCGCCCTACATCGTCGAAAAAAGCGTAAAGGACGGGATAGATACCCTCGAACCGCGCCATCAGTCTCGCGCCTCAGGATATGACATGCTCGAACACCGCCTCCGCCGGCTCGACGCCGTGCCCGACGCCGGAGGGGACGTGATAGGCGCCATTGGCGCAGCTCATGTCGCCGGTGACAAACTCGAGGTTCCTGTCGAAAATTGAGTGCTGGTATTCGTGCATGGGCGCGCGCGACAGGCTCGCGGTAGCGTGCAAGCTTGCCGCCATGACGACGCCGATGCCGATCGAGGCGTGCGGCATGATCCGGCAGTGGAACGCCTCAGCCATACGGGCAATGGCCATGAACTGGGTGAACCGGTATGGCCCATTTCGGGTTGCAGGATGCTCGCCGCCCGGGCTTCGAGGCGCGGGCGTACCTCGAAAATGGTGCGCCATTCCTCGCCGGCGGCAATGGGGATGGAACTGTCTGCGCTCACCTGCGCCAGACCCTCGGTGTCCTCGGGCTGTACCGGTGCCTCGGCAAATGTGAGATTGTAGGGCAGAAGGCGCCGGATCAGTGCCCGCGCCTCGGCTGCGGAATGTTTCCAGTGCAGATCGACCATGATTTGCGCATCCGGTCCGAGGGCTTCGCGCAACGCGGCGGCTTCCGCCTCGACACCTTCATGCGAGACGGCAGCGGCGAACTTGACCGCCGTGAACCCCTTGCCCTGCCATTCCTCGGCGAGCTCGACGCGCTCGGCGAGCGTGGCACGGGGCAGGCCGGAGACGTAGGCAGGGATCTCGCTCGTCCGCATACCGCCGAGGAGCCGGGCCAGCGGCAGATTGGCGATCTTCGCGGCCGCGTCCCACAGAGCGATATCAAGGCCCGCGATCGCATCAACGTAGTAACCGCCGAAGAAGCCCCTTACGCGCATCAAGTCATAAAGATCCTGCTGGATCACGGCCGGGTCGCGGGCGTCACGACCACTAATGACCGGTACCAATAACTCGTCGATGATAGCGCGCGTGGCCTGCGGCGCGGCGACGCCGTAGGTTTCGCCCCAGCCGATGGTGCCGCACGCCGTCGTCACCTTGACTAGGACGGACATGTCCGTCGTGGGGTAGATGCTCTTGTTGCCGCCCCGGATGAGGTAGCCGTTGTCCGTCAGCCGATCGCCCTCGCCGACCGGGCCGAGATAGGGCACGTCACGCGGGATGGAGACGATGAACGTCTCGACGGTTTTGATGCTGTGCTCGTTCGTCATCAGGCTGCCTTTGGCGGCGTGTGGTTGAAGAGGTCGGCGTGGTCGGAAAGGAGCTGGTCCAGTTCTTCGCGGTCGCGTTCATCGAGCCGTGGCCCGGCGGCGCGCACGCCGTCATGGGCAATGATGCCCCGCCGGCGCAGGACATGTTTGCTCATGGCCATGCGGAACACCTGCTGGAACTGCAACAGCGGCAG
>CAZNHG010000378.1:0-3130 GCA_964572555.1 uncultured Devosiaceae bacterium
CCAACTGCTCGTGCGTAATTTCGATGATGACCTGATCCGGCGACTGAAGGAACAGGCCGCAGCCCACGGCCGCTCCGCCGAGAGGTCGATCCGATTCCGTGATCAGAGGGGCAAACCGAGATCGCTTAGGCCCTCTGCGACACGATCGAGAAAGTCTGGTGTGAACGGAACAGAAGCTACGACTTGGCCGATCGTCACGTCTGGACAGTAGCGACGGAACGCGTCGAGAGAATCGAGCGCGGCCAGTCGCTGGCCGAGACGCGCGTAGGAGACCGCCAGCGTCCGGTTGACCCAGGCGGTGGCCGGCTGCTCCAAGAGCGCCTGGCGCATCCAGCGGGCACCTTGGTCGTAACGACCGGCATCGAAGTGGGCGGAACCGAGCCCGACAAAGCGGTTGGCGCTCGACGCACTGGACGGATCGAGACGGATCGCTCGGCGGAAGTGCTCGATGGCAGTCTCCGGTTCGCCCCGAAATGTCTTCAGCCAGCCGCTTCGCTCCCAGGCCCATGCCGAAGCCGGATCGAGCGCGAGAACCCGGGCGAGGAGGGCGTCGGCGACATCGAATTCTCGCGCCATAGTGTACACCGCGCATCGCGCGGCGAGCACCAGCGGATCGTCGGTGTCGAGGATGCCCGCGCGCTCCGCGAGCAGCAGCGCTCGCGCCCTTTCTTCGGTGAGCACCTGCGTGCCGTTGTGCATGACCAATTGGGCATGGCACCAAGCGGCAAGCGCGGCGGCCAACGCATAGTCGGGATCACCCTCCATTGCACGGTTCAGCAGGTCGAGCGCGCGCCGGGCTGCATCGGGATTCGCGGCCAGCGTGAACGGAAAGGCTCGCATTGTGAGGCCATAAGCATCGAGGTCTTCCGGCCGCTGGCGCTGCGCACGATCGATTTCAGCGCCGCGGATGTTCGGCAGGATGCCGTGCAGAACCCCCTCGGTGACCCGGTCCTGCAGCCCGAACAGGTCTGCCCGCTCGCCGTCATAGCTGTCACCCCACACGTGGTGCCCCATGACAACATCGACCAGACGCATGATGACGCGGATACGATCGCCAGCCTGTATGATCCTGCCCGTCAGGAAATAGCGCGCCCGGAGTTCCGTGGCGCGCCGTCGTGGGTCGAAGACCACCGCTCCCGACTGTTTCGGCACCATGACTGAAATGGAACGGACGCGACACAGTGCGACCGCGATACCCTCCGGCGCACTTTCGACGAAGTCTCGAATCTTCAGCTCCATTACGGAAGCTTGGAGCGGCAGGAGCGCAACCGATGGCCTTTCGCGCGCAAGACGCGGTACGCGAGCGTTGTCACTGGCGTCGTCCAGACGCGTCGCGCGCGCGCAACGGATTTCGCCAGTCAGTTTGCGCTGCGTCGCGGCCCGGCGGCGTCGTAGCGTCCAGGACGGTGCTTCCCCGAAACATCGCCGATATTGCTGCGAGAACCTTCCGAAATGGCTGAAGCCATACCGGGTGGCGACTTCTGTGATGGACACGCCATTTGCACCTTCGAGTAGATCCGCCCGAACGGCTGCCAGGCGGAGGCGGCGGAAATAATCGAGCGGGGAAACACCAACGAACGCATGGAAATGCTTGCGCAAGGTTCGTTCGGCGACGCCGCAAACGGCAGCGAGCTCGGCCATCGTGATCTTCCGACCAATGCTCGACCGCATGTAGTCGATGGCTTGCCTGACGTCGCTGGACGCCGGCCAGCTGCGTTGGGGCGGAACACCATCGAAGTGACTTGCTGGCGCCATCGGCGATGGTCCCATTGGCACGGCGCATCGGCACCGGCGGAGAAGCCAACATCTCCCGTCGGGCTCACGCAACCGCCTTCCGCAATTCCTTTCCAGGTCCCCTGACCCAGGTTGGAATTCTATCACCCACCGCGCCGTCGGCATCAGAGAAAATCGGGCCGCTCGCGGATATGGCGGCCGAAAGCGGATAGTCGAACTCGATTTCTTTCCCGCATCATTGCGTCACGTGCGGGCTCGCTGAGCCCCATTAGGGAGAGACCCCATGTCAAAGCGAACCATCGTCGCTTTCGTCGTCGTGAGTGTCTTAGCCGTACTCGCCCTCGTACCCCTGAGTTCCTCGGCCCGCGCTGGTTCAGCCGACGAGGTCAAGACGCTTTTTGAACGTTTCGTCGCGGCACAGAACGCGCATGATCTGAAAGCGGTTGGCGAAATGTTGTTGGACTCGCAGAGTTTTCTATGGATTACCCGCGGTAGCCCGATCTGGGGGCGCGACGCGGCACTTCAACGATTCCAGGTGCTGTATCAGGGCACTTGGCGTCTCGACCCCGCGATGGCCGAGTTGAGGGTGGTGGACCTCGGCGACGACGTCGCCCAACTCTTTGTCCCGGTGACTTTCATGATTGCTCCGGCGGGCCAAACCGCTCAGCCATCGAAGTTCCTCATGAACCAAATCTTGGTGAGGTCGGGACAGGGCTGGAAGATCGCCAGCATCCTTCCAATTCCCGTCCCACCTCAGTAGCCGGTGATGCGGGCGCGCCAAACAGGCCAACAGGCGGGACCCAGTAGGGCTATGCGGGCGACCGAGGGACTGGTCGAGATTCCTGCCGGATCGGCGGTGCTGCGCACGTCTCGTTCGAGCATTGCGGGCGCTTGGCCAGCTCCCGAAGCCGAAATAGGTCCTCTAAGAAGGTAAGAAGGACTGAGCGCTCCTCCGTTCACCAGCCGCCACGGGTGAGCCACGCCTCGACCTGTGGCAGGCGGTCTGCGCCCCAGAACGGCTCGTCGTCGACGAAGATGAACGGCGAGCCGAAAACGCCGCGCCCGAGCGCCGCTTCGGTGGCGTCCTTGAGACGCTGCTTGATCGCGGGGTCGGCCACCGCCTCGAGCAGCGCCGAACGGTCGATGCCGAGCGGGGCGGCGATCTCGGCCACCGCCTCGGGCGGGCCGATGTCACGGCCCTCGCCCCAGTGCGCGGCGTAGAGCGCCTTGGCGAGCCGCTTGCCCAGCCCCGCCTGCTGCGTCTCCGCCCACAGACATCCCCGGCTGGCGGCCAGCGAATTCACCGGCATCACCTCCGGCCTGACGAGCGGCACGCCCAGATAGCGGGCAAAGCGCGGCACGTCGTGCAGGAAGTAGTCCGACTTGATCGGCGTGT